>QHNB01000234.1 GCA_003217965.1 Verrucomicrobiota bacterium
GTGCTCGCAAATCAATTTCGCCAGCCGCTGCCGAATAGCAACCAGGCAAGCGGAAGATTTGAGTGCCCTCGAGTTGTGAATGGTGCCGAAAAATACAACATGCGGTTGGCCGTTCGCGCCGTCGACGATGGCAACACCGGTGTTGCGCAGTGAAGCGTCAATGGCGAGGACACGCATGGCTTAATGTGCTGCGAAACCAAGGGCGAGAAAGATACAACCCGCCGCTCCGATGAACATGCTCACGAGCCAATAAATTTGCCGTTTTGTCAGAGCAGAAATCGCGGCGATCGCAATCGCAATTTGGAACATTGTCACTCCGCGGGCGAAAATTTCGTGCTGGTGAAAGTTCATTTTCGCCGCGGTCTCTTTTGCCCGCGCTTCCTTCTGAATCTCGCCTTGTTCTTCCTGGTACTGATGTGCTTTGGCCTGATCCTGCTCAGTCGCTGTCCCGCTTAATGTCATTTTCGCGTCGAGCACTGCTGCTTTGATTCCTTTAGCTTGATAATAAGCCCAATTATCAGACGATTCGATCTGGCTCATCATCGCCTCGTTCGCACGCATGCCCGAAACCAAACTGGCAATCGCGGCCAGAACCGCTAATAGCGCCGTGCTCAAGGCAACCCACGAGATCCATCGCTCGCCGCTGTGCTCGGCTCGATGATGAATTTCCTCGTGCAACTGCTCCAGTGGCACCTCGGCTTCTTCCACAGCGCGTAGCTTAGAATTGCGCTTGGGGCGTTCAAGGCGGAATCATTTCGCGTGCACGTAGAAGCCGTTGCGAAACGCCCGCGAATTCGATAGCTCCTTGTCGTTTTATTCGTCTCGACCGATCGCGATCGGATGCGTCGGACTTACGACGCTGCTCATGTTCGGTGCCGCTATCGGGATGTTCGTGTTTGAGATTTGGCGATTCAATAGTGGGGAAGGCTGACAGCGTTATCACGTTTGGGGACTCTCACAGCACCGCCGGCTTGGAATCTGGAAATCGCGCGCCGTAGTGCTCTACTTCACCGTCTATATAATCAGATTCAGATCGCCGAATTCGTGCCAGAGGTATCCCTCCCGAATAGCTTCGGAATATGCGGCTTTAATTCGTGGAGCTGGCAGAAATGCAGTCAGCAAGTCGAGATGACTAGCTTCGGGTTCATGCAATCCGGTCAGGAGTGCGTCGACCATTTTAAGCTCATGATCGCTGCCGATCTGGAGCCGTGTGTAAGCATGGGCTGATTTGATTTTCCCATTCTCGAGCGCAATCGACTCCAAAGCGCGTACTACGGTTGTGCCAACGGCAATAACGCGACCGGCACGTTGACGCGCACGGTCGATTTTGTCCGCTGCCATTTGGCTGAGGAAGTATTCTTCTTCGGAAGCGGGATGAGTACGATCGAGTTCATCGTCAAGATAGGAGGAGAGCCCGGTATGCAGTACGAGGTGGGCGAAATCGATCCCCTGCTGGCGCAACGCAAACAGCAGTTTCCAGGTGAAGGCGCGACCAGCCGACGGCATTTCGACTGAACCGGGCTCTCTCGCGTAAACAGTTTGGTAATAATCAAGGTCCCACGGCGCCGAAACGTATTCGTAGCGAATTGGCTGACCAAGCCGATAAATCGAGTCCAGCAGTTCGCTGCCGGTTTTAGAAAAGCGAATCTTCCATAGACGCGGGATTCGCTCATCGCGTTCCAAGACCTCTGCGGCCAAGTCCCGGCCAAAATCCAGGTGCATGCCGACACGCAGACCGCAGCCGAAAGGATCGCCGGCTTTGCAGACAAGCAGGGCCAGCCATGAATCATCAGGCAGATGCTGGGCAAGTCGCATTTCGATGCAAGGACCAGTCGCGCCGCAAGCAGTAAGGGCCGCGGGCAAAGTGCGGCTGGAGTTAAATACGAGTAGATCGCCTGGGCGGAGAAATTTTCCCAGTACGTCGAACCGGGCATGCTCGAGACCGCCTGTGGCCCGCGAGATCACCAGGAGCCGGACTTGATCGCGACGGATCCCTCGTCGTTCCGGCGGTTCCTTAGCGTTCAGCTGATTAGGCAAACTGAAGTCAAACGGTCGGATCATTGTTACGGCCGATCGGACGCGACGGCCTTCCAGTCCTCCTGCGCTCGCAGTCGCTTCACGCGCACATGTCTGTCATATTTCCGGGGTCAACCCAATTGACGCGGACACCCGTTTCTTCCAATTCCGCGGCCCAGGTTTGAGAGAGACCTTCGAGCCCGAACTTTGAGATCCCGTACGCGCCCCAGCCCGGGTAACCCGTAGCGCCAGCATCGCTCGTCACGTTGATGATTGAGCCGCCATTTTCGACCATCGCCGGCAGGATGTTTTTGATGATCAGAAAAGGGCCGATCAGATTTGTGTTCATCACATTTTGAAAATCTTCGAGCGGATAATCTAGGAGGAATGGCATCGGTGCTGAGCCGATGGTGGATGCATTATTGACGACCACGTCGAGGCGACCACCAAAAGCGTCGAGTGTGGTCGCGACAAGCCGTTCGATATCCGAGATCTTTCCGACATCTGCTTCCACGGCGAGGACATTTGTTCTTTTCGAAATCTCGCCGACTTCGTCGCGAACCTTTTGCAGCGGCCCCAAATGACGGGCGATCAATGAAAGGCCGATCGCGCCTTCGTGTGCAAAAGTCAGTGCCAACTGGCGTCCCAAACCCTGGGAGGCACCGGTAACGAGAATGTTCTTACCGTTTAGACGAGGCATTTTGCCGCTATCAACTTTATTTCGGACCGCCGTTGTGTCGAGTGCCCCGATATCGAATCAAGGGGCTAGATTTTTGATTGAAGAGGCAGACGCGCCACCGGAGCGTAACGTCCTATGTCTCGTCAATACACGCTGCATCGGGCGCATCCGCCTGCTGGCAGCGCCATTGATTATGCCGCCGATCTGAATGAGCAACAGTATGCGGCCGTGACCGCCCCGCCCGGACCGCTGCTCGTCATTGCCGGAGCTGGCTCAGGCAAAACGCGAACTTTGACTTATCGCGTGGCCTACCTGCTGGAGAACGGCGTTGATGCGCGCAATATTTTGCTCCTCACCTTCACCAATAAAGCCGCCCGGCAAATGCTCGATCGGGTTGCGAATTTATTACCGGTCGATGCCACCGGAATCTGGGGCGGCACCTTTCACGCGATTGGCAACCGTATGCTGCGGCGCCATGGCAGTGCTCTCGGCTATTCCTCCGGTTTCACGATCATGGACCGCGAGGATCAGAAAGACTTGATCGCGACCGTTGTCGCCAACTCTGGAATTGATCCGAAAGAAATTCGTTTTCCCAAGAGCGACGTTCTGGTCGATCTCTTCAGCTTCGCTGTCAACACGGAGCGACCCATGGAGGAGTTGCTCGCCGAAAAGTTTCCCTATTTCCTGCCTTTGCTCGAGCAAATCAAGGATGTGCATGCGCGCTATGAACGGAAGAAGAAGGCGACGAACTCACTCGATTTCGACGATCTGCTGGAAAAGACTCTGCGGATGCTGGTCGAGCATGAGCACATTGCTCGGTTTTACCGGCGACAGTTTCAGTTCATTCTGGTGGACGAATATCAGGACACGAACAAGATCCAGGCCGATTTCATCGACATTCTCGCGGCCGAGCACAAGAACGTGATGGTTGTCGGTGACGATGCCCAGTCGATCTATTCATGGCGCGGTGCCAATTTCCAAAATATTTTGGAATTCCCGAAGCGCTATCCGGACGCGCAGCTGTTCAAGATTGAGCTGAATTATCGAAGTGTTCCCGAAATCCTTGAGGTCGCAAACAGTGCCATTGCCGCCAATATCCAGCAGTTCAAAAAAAATCTGAGCGCGACGCGTGACTCAAAAGCCGTCAAACCAGCTCTGGTGGCGCTGAATGATGGCAGTGAGCAATCGCAATTCGTCGCCCAACGCGTGCTCGAACTACGGGATGAAGGTGTCGAGTTGAGCGATATCGCGGTGCTATATCGTTCGCATTATCACGCGGTCGAATTGCAGCTCGAACTGGCCCGGCGCGGCATTCCTTATCAAATCACCAGTGGGGTGCGCTTCTTTGAGCAAGCCCACATCAAGGATGTTGCTGCCTTTGTTCGATTTGTTGCCAATCCACGGGATGAAGTAGCGTTCAAGCGAATGGTGCGATTATTGCCGGGCATCGGCGGGAAAAGCGCGGAGAACCTTTGGAGCGCGTGGGAAACATCAATTAACGAAAAGGGTGAGGTCGATTCCTGGACAGCGCGCCTGTTGCAATTGAATGTCTCCGCCCGCTCTAAAAAACCGTGGGAACAACTCGCGCACACGCTGGAAGAAATGGCGCCCGCAGGAAAACCAAATTCTCCAAGTGAAATGATCACCTCCGTCGTCGAGGCGATTTACGATGATTACGCCAAGGCCAATTTCATTAATTACGAGTTGCGCCGCGAAGATCTGAATCAGCTGGCGGCTTTTGCCCGGCAATTCGCCAACGCGCAGGAATTTCTGTCGCAGCTCGCCCTCATCAGCAACGTCGATGCCGAACCCGCTCCGAACGCGGCAGCAGATAACGAAGCACTCAACCTGTCCTCCGTGCATCAAGCGAAAGGTCTCGAATTTCACACTGTTTTTGTCATTTGGCTGACGGACGGCATGTTTCCCAGCACGCGATCGCTCGAAACCCGGGAAGCAGTTGAGGAAGAACGTCGACTCTTCTATGTCGCTATCACTCGCGCCCGCGACGAACTTTATCTGACCTACCCTCACATGCGGTTGAATGCCGGCTACGGCGACGTTTTCCAACGGCCGTCCCGCTTCCTAAGGGAGATTCCAAATCAACTGCTCGAAGACTGGCAAGTCCGCCGCGCCTAATTTTTCGCCACAGATCGGCACGGATGATACACGGATGAGGGACATGTTGGAGTTCGACGAATCACAGAAGACGAAGCTATTCCACGAGGAGGTCACTAAGGAAATTATCGGCGCTTCTTTCGAACTGCATCGTGAACTTGGCTATGGGTTCCTGGAGCGCGTTTATCAGCGTGCATTGCAGGTGGAACTTGTAGGACGCGGTCTCTCTGCCGAAAGCGAAAGACGAGTTCAGGTGCAATACAAAGGTGCAATTGTTGGCGATTACGATGCAGACTTAATTGTTAATGGATGTGTCATCGTCGAAATCAGAATAGCGCCGCAATTTGATACGCGTGACGAAGCACAGCTCTTGAATGAGCTCAGAGCTACCGGAATTAGGGTCGGTTTGCTTGTCAATTTTGGGCGGACTAGAGCCGAGTTTAAACGGCTTGTTTTCTAATCCGTGGTTAATCGGTGTTTATCTGTGGCGATTTAATGGATCTTTCGCCCGAGGAAAAGATTGCCGGCATCCTTGTGCCGTTGTTCGCACTTCGCACGGAGAATGATCTGGGCATTGGGGATGTGGCGGCCCTGCGCGAGTTCATCGAATGGGCAGGCGCAATTGGTTTCGGTCTAGTCCAATTATTGCCGATCAACGAAATCGGCGGTGACAACAGTCCTTACAACGCGATCAGTTCGGTCGCGATTGAGCCGATGACGCTGCATTTGGCTCCCGGTTCCCCCGAGGAATTAAGGGAGGAAGACTTCGGAACGGTTACGAGCAAAGTGAATTTGACCAGTCTGCGGCGCGGCCCGGTCAAATATCACCGGGTTCGAAAGCTGAAGCGCGAATTGCTTGAACGCGCGTTCGGGAATTTTCAGGCGCAGGCAACGGAAACGCGCCGGCGAGCCTTTGCCGAGTTTTGCCAGGCCAACAGCCAATGGCTCGAGCCGTATTCATTTTTTCGCGCTCTGATGGAAGTGAACGGGGAACGGGAAACGTGGGATGAATGGCAGCCAGAGCATCGTGCTGAAGAATCCGCGCGTACGTGGTTGGCTGCGCAATCCGCGGAAGAACGCAAACATTTCGCCGCACTCGAGAATTTTTTCTGCTACGTGCAATGGATCGCCCATCTGCAATGGCGCGAGCTCAGCAAACTCGCGGAGGAGCGCGGCGTTGCTCTGATGGGCGATGTGCCTTTTGGCATCAGCTATTACAGCGCGGATGTGTTTACCCACCGAGACATTTTCGCGCTGGACTGGTCTGGTGGCGCGCCGCCTGAGCGATACTTCAAGGATGACGAGTTCACGCAGAAGTGGGGACAAAATTGGGGCATCCCTCTTTATCGCTGGGACGCAATGCGAGCGTGCGATTTTCAGTGGTGGCGGCAACGAATTCGGGGCGTTAAACGGATCTTCCACATCTTTCGCATCGATCACATCCTCGGTTTTTACCGCATTTACGCATTTCCATGGCGCCCGAAGGAGAACGCGGAATTTTTACCGCTGAACTGGGAGCAAATGCTCGAACGGACCGGAGGAAGGAAGCCGCATTTTGCTCCACGCGATGATTCGACCGTTGAAAACTGCGAAGCGAATCGGCGCGAGGGTGAAGCATATTTGCGCATCGTGCTGGAGGAAAGCGGTTCGACGCGAGTGACCGGCGAGGATCTCGGGACCGTGCCGGATTATGTGCGGCCTAATTTGCAGTCACTTGGTATTGCTGGGTTCAAGATTCCGCAATGGGAGGTGAAGAACGAGCAAGTCGTTCGGGGCGAGAATTACGAGCAGCTTTCAGTCACGACCTATGCCGCGCACGACCAGCAACCAATTCGGCAGCTTTGGGCAGAAGCACACGATAATGCATCGCCCTCGGCCGAACAAGCGCGCGCCGATCTAATCAAGATTGCGCAGTTTGCCTCAATCGAACCGCGTGAAGGACTCGATTACATGCGCGATTTTTATCCGGCGATCATGGAAGCGCTATTCAAAAGCAACGCCTGGATTGCAGTCCTGATGATTACTGACCTGCTTGGTCGCAAATATCGCTTCAATGTTCCCGGTACTGCCGACGAACGAAATTGGACCCGACGATTATCCTCGACCGTGGCCAAGTTACGCAAGAGCCGCGAAGTTCGCCAGCGAATGAAATTAATCGGTGATTTGTTGAAGAAAAACGGGCGGACGTAGCTCAGTAGACTTCCTGAGCCGCGCAGACGGCGAAGGATTTCGCAAATGTTCGATTCACATCACTCGACTTGGGTGACACCAAAAGGGCGCCCCTCGCGATTTCACTAAGGATGACAGCGGGCGAATATCGGTTAATCAGATATGATGCAATCTCCTATCAAAATCGCTGTCACCGGCGCCGCCGGTCAGATCGGTTATTCGCTGGTTTTTCGCATCGCTTCGGGAGCGATGTTCGGGCCGAACCAGCCGATTGCGATGAGCTTGATCGAAATTCCAAGCGCGCTTGGTGCACTCGAAGGAGTGGTTATGGAACTCCACGACTGCGCGTTTCCGCTGCTGAAGTCACTCACTCCCACCGCGGATTTGGATGAAGGATTTCGGGAGGTGAACTGGGCGTTGCTCGTCGGCAGCGTGCCACGCAAGGCTGGGATGGAACGAAAGGATCTTCTCGGAATTAACG
>QHNB01000349.1 GCA_003217965.1 Verrucomicrobiota bacterium
GAACCCGCGCGGGTGCCTCGCGCGCGTGTAGCTCGGCCATGCGCCAATTGTTGACGTACTGACCGCCTCGCATGGTATCGGCGAAGTGGACTGTCCAGTTGTCTCGGTCGTCGACATTAGCGAGCGCAGCGGCAATGCCGCCTTCTGCCATTACAGTGTGCGCCTTGCCGAGAAGGGATTTGCAAATTAGCCCAACAGAAACGCCAGAGATCGATGCTTCGATTGCCGCACGCAATCCGGCGCCGCCCGCGCCAATTACGAGAACGTCGTGCTGAAAAGTTTCATAACCCGGCATGCGCTAGAGAATCCGGAGGTCGTGCCACACGCCCATTGAGCAAAGCCGGATATAAAGGTCAGAAAAGCCAACCCAGAACAAACTCAGCCAGGCCCAAAGCATATGACGTCGATTAAGGCAGCTCACGCAGCGATAGGCCTGGTAGCAAGTAGGTGCGCGCGAAAATTGATCGCGAAATCCCCCGATTAAATGCCGGAGCGAATGACAACCGAAGGTGTAACCGCCAAGAAGAACGACATTGACGGCGAGAACGATCGTGCCAATCCCGATGCCGAATGAAGTTTTGCCGGATGGATCGGTGAACCAAAGCGCTTTCCAAACATCAATTGTTAGAATGACGATGAAAACAAGGGCGAGATAGAGGAAATAGCGGTGAACATTCTGCATGATGAGCGGAAACGAACGTTCTCCGAGATACGTTTTGCGTGGCTCCCCGACGGTGCAGGCGGGTGGATCCGCCCAGAAAGCTTTATAGTAAGCGCCGCGATAATAATAACAGGTGAGCCGGAATCCCCCCGGCGCCCAAAGAATCAGCAGAGCGGGCGAAAACAACAACCAGCCCGGCCACCACGCTGGTCGCGACCCGAACCAGCTGTGCGGGGAATCTCCAAAAAGTTCAGGGGAATAAAACGGGGAGATGTAATTACCAGCGAAATAATGGTTCCCCTGAAAAGCAGCCCACGTGGAATAAACGATAAAAGTTGCCAAGCCGAGAAACACGAGCAGAGGCTGCCGCCACCAGAGGTCTGCGCGCATCGTTTCTCCGAAGGAGCGTCGCGGTAATTCAGTGGAAGCGTAAGACATAGTCGCGCGTTGATAATGATGCGCGTTTCAGCATTCAAGCAAATGCAGAACCGAGCGAGCGCGAGGAACTGATTGAACGCTAAAACAAAAAAGACAACTGTATTGCCCGCGTGACCACCATTTCTTCCAATCTCCAGATCTTTCTCGGGCCCCGCTGGATCAATGATTACTCGCAACATCTGCGCGATCTTGGCCCGCTACTTTGGCTGGTGCGGGCGGTCCTCCTGATTTCCGTCATCCTTCACATTTATTTCACCATCTGGCTTGCCATCGACAACCGGCGTGCTCGACCGGACGATTACGTCGAAAGGCAGCACATCAAAGCCACCTTCGCATCGCGGCACATGGTCGTCAGCGGGCTGGTTGTGCTCGCATTCATTATTTATCATCTGGCCCATTTTACCGTCCGGACCACCGATAAACGCTTTGCCTTGTTAAAAGCCGACCCGCTCGGCCATTACGATGTTTATTCTATGATGGTTTACGGCTTTCAGAATATTTATGTCTCAAGCTTCTACGTGATCGGATTATTTTTGTTGACGCTGCATCTGACCCACGGCTCGTCGAGTTTCTTTCAATCGCTCGGATTGAATGATCGAAACCTGGCCCCACGG
>QHNB01000235.1 GCA_003217965.1 Verrucomicrobiota bacterium
GACCAGGTGACCGATCGCGAGCAACGCGAACGAAAGCGAAAAATCATAGCCGCTCACTGCGCCGCGCCTACCGATTCGGAAAGTTTGCGCCACATCTGAGGCGAAAATTTGCGTGGCCACGATCACGGCAAAGATGGCGGCAACGATCGATCCCCATAACACCGCGAGCAGACCTGCGCGGCCGTGTTCGATATCAGAAGCGTGTGCGCTATCGCCACTACTGCCGACCTTCAAAACTTCCGCGCACGCGACGCCTTCCGGATACGGCAGGTCTGAACTCGTCACCAACGCGCGACGCAGCGGGATCGAATACATCACGCCCAGAATGCCGCCCAGCGCGCAGATCAGGAACGAGATCCAGAAGGGAAACTCAGTCCACCAGCCGATCATGATCAGACCTGGTAACACAAAGATGATCGACGAAAGCGTGCCCGCAGCAGAGGCAACCGTCTGCACGATGTTGTTCTCCTGCACCGTCGCATCGCGGAAACTGCGCAGCATCGCCATCGAAATCACCGCCGCCGGAATCGATGTCGAAAAAGTGAGCCCGGCCTTGAGGCCGAAGTAAACGTTGGCCGCCGTGAACACCAACGTAATGATGATTCCTATAATTAGCCCGCGACCGGTAAGTTCCTTGCGCATATTCGCTGTAATGTTCGCCGATCGATGCAGAGCGGAGAATAGTGTCGAATCGCCGGAAGGGTCAAGACGACGTAGCGCTCGCCAAATTAGAAATAGCAACCCATGTTGATCGAGGATGAGTTGTGTCCCCGCAGATCATCTCTGCATCGCTGCGGATTGGTCTCGCATGCTCTGCATCGCCTCAGCGAGAGGCTTGGCGCTGACCTTGCTTGCCCCCGTGAAAGGGTGATCAAGAATATAGATCAACAGCAAAATCCAGCTGATGGTGACGGTGAGCGCGGTGATCATTAGATATTGGGCCTTAATGTTCTTTGTTCCGAACAAATAAGTGTACAAGACGGTAATCACACCGCCGACCAGCAGAACCAGCCAGACAGTCGGAGGAACCGTGTTGTTACCTGCGAAGATTCGCAATCGACGGTGTTCGGCCAGGCTATTGATCCGCCTCAATGATTCCGAATACAATTCTCGATTTGGTGCGGAGTGCGCATCCATTTGGTTGAAAATGTCGAGCAACTTTCGCAAAGGGTTCGTCGTGTAAATACTGATTTGTTCCGTCGACATTTTGCTCACTTCGTCGCGGTAGACTGAATTGGCATAATCCATCAAGCCTTGCTGGATCAGTTTGCTTGTTGGCTCTGGTAAAGCTTTCGCGCTGTAAAAAAGGTCAAGTGTGTCGCTCGCTTCCATTTGCAGGTTTTTGGTTGCATCATCGTATCCGCTCCATGTAACGAACACGACAAAAGCCACCACAACGCCGTAAAGCAGGCCGAACGCATTAAAGATAATGGCCGCTACTTCGTGGTTCTCCTTTAGCACCTCTGCCGGATATTTGCTTCGGACAAGACGCAGTCCAGCGACGGCAAGAGCCGTTGTAACAACCGAGACCAACAAGAACGAAATCGTAGGAGGCAACCTGAGCAGGAATGGCATGAACGCCCTGATTTTTTGAAAGAAATGGCGTCAGCTTGGCAAGATCAAAAGGCGGGTTATGTCACCGGTAATAATGAGGCAAGCTTGGCTCAATCGGCTCTAAGCCGTTGCGGAATCTGCCTTGTCAGAAGAAACCCTTGACCTGGTGAAGGGCTAACTCCTACATTTTTGTCTTAACCCTAATCAGGAGGTCCGTATGAGCTGTTTCCCCCATCGGTGTTGGATCGCAATCTGCGCCGTTCTTTTAGTGATTCCTCTTTTTGCGCACTCTCAAGTAATTGAATCCGCCGCCGGCCTGACGGCCGCGAGCATCACTCCAGCGCGCGACGCCTTTCGCCTCGATCTCGGCGGCGGAACCGTTGCTGGCGCCAACGGTTCGTTCGGCGGCGTCCGGCGGGAGATTAACTGGGACGGGGTGCCTGATGCTTTTTCAGCGCCGAATCTATTGCCGGCGAATTTCTTTAACGTGAATTCGCCGCGCGGTGTCGTTTTTTCTACGCCCGGCACAGGCTTTCAGGTGAGCGCGAATGCCGGGATAGCACCAATCCAGTTCGATAATATTGATGCAACGTATTCCCGGACTTTCGAGCCATTCAGCCCACAGCGCCTTTTCACGTCGCTGAACAGCAACCTTCTCGATATCAATTTCTTTTTGCCGGGAACAAACACGCCAGCATTAACCACCGGTTTCGGCGCGGTCTTTAGCGATGTCGATTTGGCAAACACAACTTCGATTCAATTGTTCGACCCCTCATTGAATTCACTCGGGACATTCTTCGTTCCCGCATCCGCGGGATCGGAAACGTTTTCTTTTCTCGGAATTTCGTTCCCCGATCCGATTATTGCCCGGGTTCGCATTATTTCTGGCAACTTTCCCCTTGGCATCGGGGCGACCGATCAAAACGGAGATTTGCGAGACGTTGTCGTCATGGACGATTTTCTCTATGGCGAACCAAGGGTGCCAGATACTGGATGGACCTGTGCCTTTCTGGGTTTTGCGATAATTGGCGTCGAAGCGTTTCGACGCAGAGTGCTCACCAGCAGATAACAGGAATTCAGCCGCGGTCGGAAGGGAGTAGCCGGAACGGGGGGGCGGTGTTTCAGCGTGGCTCGCGCTCCCAAACCTGGAGAATACGGCCGCTGCCGGCGGGCGATGTAAAATCAGTTGGGCGCGGCTTGCCCGCCGGAGCCCAGCAGGCGCGTTTATGATTGTCATCGATGATTTCGTAGATGCCGAGAATGGTTTTGCCTTTGTCGGGTCCGGAACCCTGAACTGAGTCTACTGTTTTTGGGTTTTTTGTGGGATCGATCGTAAAGGTCCCGTCTTCGCTCGTCCCGGTCTGAGCTCCCGTTGATAAGGTGAACTTGTCCCGGGTCGTAATCAGTCTGGTCTTCTTCCTAATCTCCTCCGGCACTGGCTGCCCATCCACGATTCCGGAACTCAATATCCAGGTGCCGCTCAGCCGCTGGTAATCAGTGTCGATAAGCTGGTCCATGGAAGTTTCGGCTGCAGAATTCGTTGTACAAATAAGCGAACTAACCGCTAACAGCAGCACCTCTACATGCTTTTTCATATTACGGAAGAATTCGACGTCGCCAACATTATCTGAGATTCAGCTTCCCGTTGTAAAGACAACAGATGATCGCCCCTGCCGCAGACCTGTGCTTGCCACTCGTTCGCGAGCACCTCTAAATTATGACAGGCCGAGCGCGACGGCCAAGCACTCACTCGGCTGAGCTCTTCGACAACACGTAGTCTGCGATCTCTTTGACGAATATCTCGCCGAAACTCTTCAGCTTTTGCTGACCAACTCCGGGAATGGCAGCGAAGTGAGCAAGCCGGCTTGGCTGTGTGCGAGCCATCTCTCGCAGCGACGCGTCCGAAAAAATGATGTAAGCAGGCACATCACGTTCATCGGCTAGTCTGCGGCGCAAGCTACGGAGCTGTTCGAATAGAACTTCGTCGCATTCAATTGCGCCAGCCAGTTTGCGCTTATCCTTGTCAAATGTCTCACCCGGCTTGGTCAGGGTAATAGAGGCGCGGCATTTGAGCACGTCGCGCCCGGCCGGCGTTAGCTCAATCGTTGCAAATTTCCCTGGCGCGACCGCAATCAAACCAAGACGCGTGAGTTCGCGACCGATGGCTTGCCAGGTCTTGCGTTTCATTTCGCGGCCAATCCCGTAGGTAGAAATCTGATCGTGTCCGCGCTGACGAATGGCATCCGTCTCCGCGCCAATAAGCACTTCGACGATATGATTTATTCCAAAATTGAAGCCGCTTTTCTGCCGCACGCGATGCACGCAAGAAAGAAACTTTTGTGCCGGCACCGTGCCATCAAAAGTCTCGCGCGGTTCGAGGCAGTTATCGCAGCTATCACATGATTGATTCGGCCAATCCTCACCAAAATATTTTAGCAGGGCGGCACGCCGGCATTGGCGTGTCTCCGCGTATCCGATCATGTCGCGTAGTTGGGCCCGCGCGATCCGCTGCTCGTGTTCCGGCTTTTCTTCGATAAAGCGCCGCTGTTTTACGACGTCGCCGACGCTGAGGAGCAACACGCACTCGCTCGGCAGGCCATCGCGGCCTGCGCGTCCCGTTTCCTGATAATACCCTTCGATGTTCTTCGGCAGATCATGGTGAATGACGAATCGGACGTTCGGTTTGTTAATACCCATCCCGAACGCAATCGTCGCGGTGATGACACGCGCATCATCGCGCAAGAATGCTTCCTGGTTGCGCGTCCGTTCCCGAGGTTCCATTCCAGCGTGATAAGGCAACGCCTTAATTCCATCTCTCGTTAGTTTTTCGGCCAGCGCGTCAGTCGATTTGCGACTGGCGCAATAAACGATGCCGCTCTCGTTCGGGCGCGCCCGGATGAAATCGAGCACTTGCTGGTAAGCCGATGACTTCGCCACTACCCGATAAGTCAGGTTCGGTCGGTTGAAACTTGCGACATAACAACGCGGATCTCGCAATTCGAGATGTTTGACGATGTCGTCGCGCACTCGTTCGGTTGCAGTCGCGGTCAGCGCCATGATCGGGACATCGGGAAAAAGCGTCCGCAATTTTTTTAATTCGCGATATTCCGGGCGGAAATCGTGGCCCCATTCACTGATGCAATGCGCTTCATCGATCGCGATCTGCGCGATGTTCCAGTTGAGCGCGCGCTCCAGGAAATTCTCCATCATCAGCCGCTCGGGCGCGACGTAAAGCAAACGAAATTGGTTGCGATCGAGGCCGCGCAATCGTTCGCGCGCTTCAGTGCCAGCGAGCGTTGAATTCAAGAACGTCGCCGCAATCCCGCTCGTTTGCAGCGCATCAACCTGATCTTTCATCAACGCGATTAACGGCGACACCACAATGGTCACCCCATCGCGTAACAGCGCGGGTAGCTGAAAACAAAGCGACTTCCCGCCACCGGTCGGCAAAAGCGCAAACACATCGCGGCCGGCAAGCGCATCAGCGACGATCTCGCGCTGTAGAGGGCGAAAATCATCATAGCCGAAATATTTTTTGAGCGCGCTCAGGATTTCAGCGGGCGCATGACGCATGGGTATGCTTTATCGGATGGCGCCTTCCCGGGCAAAGCGAGGCTACAACCGCTCAGTCGCAGGATCAGTATGGAGTTGGCGTTAACACAGGGGTCGGCGTATACACCGCAGCCGGGGGCTTCTCGACAATGATGGAAACGCGACGGTTCAGGGCACGGCCTGCGGGGTTATCGCTACCGTCGGCATT
>QHNB01000236.1 GCA_003217965.1 Verrucomicrobiota bacterium
GTTTGGGCCGTGCCGGCCCTGGCGCGCACACACGGAGATTTCTTCCGCATAGGCATCCTGCATCACGTGGTCGGCCGCTCTTTCTCCGTCATGGAAGGGCATGGGGCATCCTCGCCATTAATGTACCTCGTGTTGCTCCCATTTTATTTCGCAGCGGTATTCGTCAGTTTTTTTCCCTGGTCAATCAAGCTGCCTGCTCTGTGGACTGAGTTGCGCTCAAACCGCGATGCTAGCGACACGTTCTTGGTAACTGGGATCCTCATCGTTTTTGGCATTTTCACTCTTGTGAAAACCAAGCTGCCGCATTATACCTTGCCGGCGTTTCCACTCCTCGCGCTCCTGGTCGCCCGCCGCTTCGATTCATTGCGGCTGTCTCGCAGGCTCGTGATTTCAACAGCAATTGTCTATGTGGGGGTGGCGTTGTTTGTCACCCCGTCTCTGCGGCGATTTTTTCCGAGTTACATTCTTGCGCGCGAAAGCCGCGGCGATCTCAAACCCGAAATGGAATTCGGCGCCATCGATTATAACGAGCCGAGCCTGGTCTGGTACTTTCGAGATCGAGTTCGCGGTTTCATGACGACATTGAAAGCGAAAGATGCCGTCAGTTACATGGCAAAACCGGGGGCGCGGTTCATCGTGCTGCCAAGCAAAACTGCTGCCGTCGTTTTCCCCGATCCCGAACCTTCCTGGCGCAGATATCGCGTAACCGGGTTCAATGTCGCAAAAGGCCAACGTGCCGACCTTTCGCTTTTCCTAAAGCCGCAATGAGCGCGTTTGCCATTTGCTGCTGAACGTTTACCGGTTGCGGACGTGATCACGTTTCTCCACGGCCGCCTTACTCACGCCTTGCCGACGCAGGCAACAATCGATGTAAACGGCGTTGGTTATGAGGTATTCATCCCCCTTTCGAGTTACGACAAACTTCCAATGATCGGTCAGTCAATCGAAATGCTGACCCACCTGCACGTGCGCGAGGACGCTCATATTCTGTATGGATTCATGACCGCCCCCGAACGCGATTTGTTTCGGCTGCTGGTCAACCACGTCAGCGGGATCGGACCGAAGTTGGCCCTAGCAGTGTTGAGTGGAATGAGTGTGAACAATTTCAAAACCGCGGTCGTAGCGGCGGCTTGGGAAGCGGCCAGCGCCACACACGCGCCGACCCCAGAACAAGAACAAGCCAATGAAGCCGTGCTTGCGCTGATCGCGCTCGGTTACAAACAGGTCGACGGCCATAAAGCTGTGCGCGATCTGCAAGAAAAGGAAGGCGCCGGAAAAACGGCGGAGGAACTAGTCAAACTCGCGTTAAAACGCCTGGCCGCCGGACGTTGAAACCAGGTTTTAGCGTCCGTTGTCCTCAGCGGATGTGTAACTGCCTGCCTGAGCAGCAGAATCGAAAACTAGGATCGCCTTGACCGAGCGAGGCGGCTACAAGTGTGACCACCGTCGAGCCGCTGACTCTGTCGCCGTGAACGGGATTGGGTCGGCAAAGCTAAAAACGCCTCGACTGAGCGAGGCGGCTACAATTGTAGCCACGGCGCTGTGCCGCCGTGAATGCAGATTGTAGCTGCCGCTGTCCTCAGCGGCAGAATCACATGCGGTGAGGACACAGCACGCCAGAGCACTGGGGCATCCGTTGTACGGTGTTGTAGCGCCTTGGGTCGGCGATATTGTAGCGGCGCTCTCTGACCGTCGAAAGTACCTTCACAGCGACGGTCAGAGACCGCCGCTACAACGGGCTTAGATGATGAGTTGTCATCGAGCTTCAGACGTTCAACCTTTCCGCCACCAATGCCCGCCGTGACGGAGAATAGGTTGGATGTGATCCGGAGCGCTATTCCCGTAGAGGGGCTGTTTGCCGAGAAGGATTGGCTCATTTCACCGGACCCGTTTCCAATTTCGGAAAAGTTCGTCCGTGAGCTGGAACAGCTTGGTCATCGCCTCGCCGTTTTTCAGCGCGCCTGTAATCAGCTTTACCAGTTGAGTGTTCGCGGCAAACAGCCTGCCTGGATCGCGAAATATCTCGATGCCGGAAAGCCGGAGCAACTGGTAGAATATGCCCGCCAAAAGCAATTTCGAGAACTGCTCCCGCGCGTTATCCGACCCGATCTAATCCTCGCGGAAACCGGCTATATCATTGCCGAGATCGATTCCGTGCCGGGCGGAATTGGCTTAACTGCGTGGCTCAATCGCACCTACGCCGCACTTGGGGAAGATATCATCGGCGGCGAGCGTGGAATGCTCGACGGTTTTCGCACGGTGTTGCCAAACGGCGGCGACATCGTCGTTTCAGAGGAATCAGCAACCTACCGTCCGGAAATGATTTGGCTGGCGCAGCAGATGAACGCGCTCTCTTCGGACCGGAATTGGCGGACATTGGCGGCGGAAAATTACGAACCACATGATGGACGTGATGTTTATCGATTTTTTGAATTATTTGACCTGGCCAACATCCCCAAGATCGATTCGCTTTTGCGGGCGGCAGCGGAAGGACGTGTCAACGTCACACCGCCCCTCAAGCCCTTTCTCGAGGAGAAACTGTGGTTCGCGCTTTTCTGGTTGCAACCTCTGCGAGAATTTTGGCGACGCGAACTGGGCGAAAAATATTTCCTCAAGTTACAGGAGGTAATTCCATACACCTGGCTGCTCGATCCAACACCCTTGCCACAACACGCGGTCATTCCGCGGCTCGAGATCCACGATTGGCGGCAGGCGGAACGGTTCAGCCAGAAACAGCGCGATGTTTTACTCAAGGTCAGCGGATTTTCTCCACTTGGCTGGGGCAGCCGGGGCGTCGCCCTTGGAGGCGATTTACCGCACACGGAGTGGGAAAAACGAATCGAGCAAGCCCTCGCCAACTTCGATTCGCAACCGACGATCATGCAGCAATTTCACAAAGGCGCTTTGGTCGAGCATCGTTATTTCGACCGCGAGAGTGGCGAGCTGCGGAGGATGAATGGGCGTGTGCGTTTGTGCCCTTATTATTTCGTCGAAGGCGATCGGGTGCGCATGCGCGGCGCGCTCGCGACGGTTGTCCCGGCCGACAAAAAGCTGATTCATGGAATGCGGGACGGAATTCTAGCCCCTTCGAAAAAGTCGATTAACTGAGAGCCTTAATCGTGAGTAACCGGTGATGAATCGCGCCGGCTGTGCTGAGTTGGCTTTGATAAAGATGAAAGGCATCGATCCGAAACATTCCAGCGTCGAACTCGCGATGCTTCTTTAGGAACGAGCGCATCAATTCCTTCGAGAGGCCACGGGCGCGCGCGATGGTGAAGTGAGGCGTCCAGGCGCGTTCCTCGATCGGCAAGTTGCAGGCGAGGGCCGCTTCATTCACTCGCTTGTGCAACTGAAACAAGTGCGGATGGGCTTGGCCGACGCCGATCCAAAGAATTTGCGGTACTCCGTTTCTTGAGAAAACGCCCAAGCCGGTGACCGGCAGAAAAAACGCACGGAAAGAAATGACAGCGAGTTTCTCCTTCAGTAGATCGACTAGCGCTGGCTCGACTTTCGCGAAAAACGCCAGCGTAAGATGTACTTGTTCCGGCGCGGCAAAGATGAGTCCGCGATAATGCGGATCAAGCGTGATCAGACCCTCCGCTATTGCATCCGGCAAATCGATCGCGATAAACAGCCGCTGACTACTCATCTGAAATTGGGCGGCTGACGCTCATTGTTGCGAGCGGTCGCTTGGTCGAGATGGCGGGTGAAGATGTTGGCCGACCGTTGGCGACTTTGCCATCCAGTACGCAGTTCATCGCCCTCTGCGGTTGCTGGAGACGGTAGAAAACGGTTCGCCAATTTCATGGCCGAGCCTGTGAGATTCGGCGCAATTGCGTTGCTAGCGATGGCCAGTCGCGCGCCAAAAGTGAGTATGAGTGAAGGCTGACCACGCCTGCACGCCGCGATGATCTTGTCGGCCGCGCGTTCTGCACTCATCGAAAGAAGTGGCAGCCCATTCGAAAACGAAAACCAGGCGAACTCGGCAGCATGATTACCTTTGAAGCGCGCGTTCACGTGTGAGCCTGTCCGCATCATCCCCGGCGCGACCGTGGTGACCCGAATGTTTTCGGCAGCCAGTTCGGCGCGGGCGCTGTCGGAAAATCCGGTGAGCGCGAACTTTCCTGTGACGTACGGGGCGAGATGCGGCACGGCGACCTTACCGCCGATTGATGAGATGTTGACGATTCGACCACCTCCGCGCTCTGCCATCTGCGATCGCACCAGCATGATGAGTTCATAGGGCGCCCAAAAATGGGTCGCGATTGAACGCTCGAAATCTGCTCGAACCATGTGAGTGAGCGGCCCGACCTCGATTACGCCCGCATTGTTGATCAGAACATCAATGCTTCCAAAATGGGCAATAACAGTTTCAACGGCGGAAGCGATCTGGGCTCGATCCGTCAGATCGCATTGCACGGTCAATACCTCGGCACCTCGCGGCTCGAGGTCGGCTTTAGCGCGAGCGAGTTCATCGGCATTCCGTGCAAGTAAAGCGATTCGCGCGCTCTCACGAGCGAGCTGCCGCGCCAGGACCAGGCCGAGACCACGTGATCCGCCGCTGATGAGGACGACCTTTTTAGCGAATGAGAACCGTGAACGCGAATTGCGCGCGAGTGCCCATGCGCCGACAGCGAGGCTGGCGAGAACAACAACGTGTGAGTGTTTCATGGCAAAAGCATATCGCTGAACCTTCGATCCGAAAACTGTAGCCACGGCGCTCTTTCGCCGCGCAACCCGCGCGAATAGCCCTGTAGCCACGGCGCTCTTTCGCCGTGAAGCTAATCGGGAATATGCAATGCTAAACGCCTCGACCATCCTTCCCATAAAGCTCCGGCTCGGCTAGCTGAGCGGGGCGGCTACAATGTAGCCACGATCCGCCCGCCGCCGGATCGCCGTGCTAGCCGCCCGAATTCAACCGTGCCGGCGATTAAATCGCGCGACCTCGCGGGCCGTTTCCCGATCGGACACGCGTTTCTTCAGGTCAGCGCGCTTATCGCGCGCCAGCTTTCCTTGGGCGACGCCGAGCTCGGCTTTCAGCCGACCGTTTTTCCAATGGAGATTGAGCACGACCAAGGCGCGACCGCTGACTGCTGTTAGCCCATAAAGTTTGTCGATCTCCGGGCGATGAAGCAGAAGTTTGCGCACTCGTTTCGCAGCCGGAATTTCATGGCTGGCGCGTTCGTACGGCTGAATGTCGGCGTTGTAAAGAAAGGCCTCGCCATTTTCGATCCGGGCAAACGCGTCGTTGATATTTGCTTTGCCCGCACGGATCGATTTGACCTCGCTACCCTTCAACTCGATACCCGCTTCGAAGCGCTCGAGAATGTGGAAATCCCGCAACGCCTTGCGGTTGAGAATCGTCTCGGCAGGCATGGCCGCGACGCTGGATCTGCGACTAAGCGCCGTCGGTTGACCCGCTCTGCTCTTCGAAAGCGAGTTTACCGGCGATGATTTCCTTGAGTGCGATGTCGGTCAGCGATGCGCGCGGACCCACCTCAACCATAGGGCGATGTCCGAGTCCTAGCTGACGCACCCGTTTTGAAACAACATTGATGAGCAATTGCGGATTCGGAATGACCTGGGCGGCTTCTTGCAAAAGTTGAGTGGTCATAATGCGCAAGGAATGAACGCCGCGCGCCGGCTCAGTCGAGAATTGAAGAATCGACGGCAGACTGGTCGAAAGCGGAGTGGTGGTAAAACGTGAGCCAAGCATCGCGAAGAAAAAGGAACGGTGAATGTGGGAAGCGCGCACGCGCTTGTCAAACGATTTTTCGCAGGCGAATCGGCATTTCGCCGAGACTCCTATCGAACGTCTTTGACACAACTGGCGATACGATAAATACCGCCGTGCATATTCCTGTCCAATTTCTTAACGGTTGTCTTCGAACCAACTGACAATCTTGTAATTGGTAACGGGTCCGCCGATACCGAGGGCTTCGTCATAGTGAAGGTTTGTTACACCGTTCATAACGACCGTCTTGCCGACGATGGAGCCGAATACGTGTCCACTGGATCCGCTCCCGTTCACCGTTACATTCGCATCGGGTGCGTAGACAGCAGCAGTTAGCTGGGCGTTTCCGCCCAGACTCACGGTTTGAGTAACATTGTCAGGCGGCTTAATTCCATAGAGCTGAAGGTCGCCAGGTTGATTGTTCGAATTCACAATTCCATTGCCAGCAACACTAAAATCGCCTGCGAAATAAATCTTAGCCTTCACTGCAGGAGATAACGTAATTTGTGAGTTGCCCCCGACTGACACGCTTCCGGTCACGTAGATCTCCATGTAACCACCGCTGGCATCGCCGAGT
>QHNB01000237.1 GCA_003217965.1 Verrucomicrobiota bacterium
GGTCACATCCTGCTCTTCCGCTATGCGCGCAATCCAAGCGGCGCAAGCGCCGATGCTTCGATGCATTTCTGGCTCTATCGGGTGTTGCAGCTTGGCGTCCTCTTGCTCGCCGCTGGCACCATTCTGGGCGGTGTTTGGGCGAATTACTCCTGGGGCCGATTCTGGGGCTGGGATCCAAAGGAAACGTGGGCGCTGATCGCCCTTCTCTGCTACATCACGACTCTGCACGGGCGATTGGCCGGTTGGTGGACGGAATTTGGGCTCGTGGTCGCAAGCGTCGTCTGCTTCCTCGCTGTGTTAATGGCGTGGTATGGCGTAAATTTTGTCCTCGGGAAAGGCCTCCACAGTTACGGATTTGGCATTGGCGGCGAAACTTATGTCGCCACCTTTGTCATTGCCGATTTGCTCTTTGTGGCATTCGCAATTTGGCGCTACCGCAGTAGCAAACGCGTTCGCGCGGAAGCTGATGCCGAGGTCGAGCAGGCGGCGGTTTCGTAACGCGCAACTGCATCCTCCGAGGCGAATTCTTACGGAGGACTTACCATGGCAAAATGCGATAGCTGCGGCAACGAATACGATAAGACTTTCGAGATTCGATACGAGGGGAAAACGAGCACGTTCGATTCATTCGAGTGCGCGATTCACCTGCTCGCCCCAGAGTGTCCAGAATGCGGGGCCAAGGTCATTGGCCACGGCGTAGAAGGTAATGGAGAAATTTTCTGCTGCGCCAACTGCGCCAAACGGGCCGGCGTCACCACGCTTAAAGATCGCGCCTGATTCGCGTCCGATCGTGTTTATTCCGAGCGAAGGGATAAATGTGCAAATGTGCTGGGCAGAGCGCACACTACAGCGCGGTTATTGTAGCCCCGAAAGCATTCGGGGCTGCCTTCAGAGCGATGGGGGCGAAACCGCGGGTATGGGCGGTTCACCGAACCGCCTGGGCGATTGAGCTCAATCGCCCCTACCTCGGAGAATCAGAACGAGCGCAGTCTTCGAAATCGCCTGAACTAATCCGCCAATGATCAACCTGCCGCGCCAGCAGAGATCGCAGCTGCTCTGGCGTGAGGAGTCACACCCGCGAGGTCGGTCGTGATAATACGATCGATCACTTCGACTACGCCCTGGTCGCGTGCACCTCGGGTGATCAAATCGGCCTGTTCTTTCAGCGTCGGCAACGCGTTTGCCACGGCCACGCCCACACCGCAGAACTTCAAAAACGCATGATCGTTCTCCGCATCGCCAATTCCAACAACGTGCTGGGGCGCGATCTTCATCCGCTCTAAGGCCGCGCTCAGACCGGTCGCCTTGTTCACCCCGGTCGGCAGAATCATGACCGCGCCTTTGTTGAAAACGACCTGCAGCTCGAGCCCGAGCTGTTTGATCATCTCGATTGCCAACACTTCGTGCGGCTTGCGCGTGGCAATAATGGCACGTCCCACTGAAAGCGGTTCGGCTCCAGCTTCGACGAGCTTTTGCGCTAGCTGAGGCGAGGCGGGAGCACACAGTAGTTGGGAAAAATTATCTCCTGGGCAGGAAAGCAGCGCGCCGTTTTCAGCGACGACCCATTCAAATTTGTCGAGCACTGGACAGACATCCTGGAGATCGGGCAACTCACGGCCGGTCACCATGAGGAGGAAACGTCCATTTCTGCGAAATCGATCCAGGGCGGCAATAGTGGGCGGGCTGATCACGCCATCGTGGGCCAGGGTCCCATCGTAATCGCAGGCCAGGACACGATATCGCATCCCTGGGAGATCGCGATCCCGCTGCGAGCTGGACTCGCCAATCACCGCGGAAGCCGCGCTTCCACGATTTCGCAAAGAACGTGCAGCAGGAATTTGTGCGCTTCTTGAATGCGCGCGGTCGAATTGCTGGCGACAATCAAATCCACATCCGCAATTCCGCGACATTTCCCGCCGTTGCGGCCGAGCAAGGCGATCGACTTCAATCGACTCGACTTGGCCTCTTCCAAGGCACGTCGGATATTCTTCGATTGACCACTTGTCGTGATCGCGACGAGCACGTCGCCGGCATTGGCAAAAGCGCGAATTTGCCGCGCGAAAATTTCATTGAACCCATAGTCGTTTGCGGTCGCGGTGAGCAAACTTCCGCCCTGAGAAAGATTCAGCGCTGGATATGGTCGGCGATCTTCGATAAACCTGCACGCGAACTCCGTCGTAAAATCGGCGGCATCGGCTGCGCTCCCCCCGTTGCCGCAGGCGAGTATTTTCTTTTTTCCAGTTAATGCTTCGACCAGCAGATTCGCCGCTTGCGCAATTTCTCCTTTGAGTCCGCCGAGCGATTGGAGGGATTTCGTCGCATCGGCGATCGCGCTCCGAAGAACTTGCGATAGTGATACCACACGCGGCTTGGTCAACGCACCCATGCGTCAGTGGCCACCAAGACCGAAGGCGATTGATCCTATTCGAGTATTGACGACAAAATGCGGGTCAAGTTCGTCCCGTGGAACGTTTGGCGTCAAAGCGTAGGCCGGCGACGCCAGCAGTAATGCAACAAATATAAGTGCACCGCGCATCAATCCTCAACTTTGCCGGGATAATGCCGCGCTGTCGAGTCCATCGGCTAATCTAAACATCACCGTGCTATCGCGTCGCAAGAATCAGGGCGATTCTTTCTGCTGAGAGCCAAATGGCCCTTCAAATATGCTTTCGGTCAGCTTACGCCGATCATTCGGGCTTTCCCGCTTTTGCAGTTTTTCCGGTAGCAGCTCCTTTGATCCAGGTCTCCCGACCGCCGCCATCGCCTCGATTTGAAATTCATCCGGAATACGCAGCTCACTTCTGGCCCGCTCGTAATCGAAGCCTTCCATGCCGTGCACAACCAGGTTTTGCCGAAAACCTTGCAGCGCGAAATTTTCCCAGGCCGCGCCTGAATCATAGGAGTGGGTAACGGACGGTTCATCGTTGTACTCGAAAGTCTTTCGCGAAATAAATACGACCAAGACCGCAGCATTCTTGGCCCAAACCTTATTCGCCTCGACCAGGAGGTTGAAGAATACTGGCCAATGCTCAGTCTCGCGATGAGCGTAAAGGGCTCGCCACTGCTGCGCGTTGAATGAGGAAGGGGCCCAGCGAGCAGCTTCAAAAAGTCGCATTAATTCCTCTCGGGAAATTGGTTCGCCAGACATGGCACGTGGCGACCAGCGATCAAGGAGCAGCGGCTCGATTGGAAAATCTGCTTTGCGAATTTCGCTTCCTTTGATCATGACCAACTCTTTAACCAGTCGCGTGCCGTTTCGATTTCATTATTCGTTAGATTATGACCAGCATTGAAAAATCGGATTGTGACATCCGCTCCCGCTCCGCGCAGGAGTTCTGCTAAGCGCCGGCTGTCCGATGTTGGAATGATCGGATCCTTATCTCCAGCGCCAATCCAAACTCGAACCGACGAAAGATCCGGTTGTGTTGGCGGCATGAGCGGCACCATGGCTCGAAAAAGAATAGCCCCGCGCAGGGTCTGTGGTCGCAGCAACAAAAGACTGGCCGCAATATTAGCGCCGTTGGAATAACCAACCGCAATCACTTGATCGGCAGCGAATCGATAACTCTCAGCGGCCGCCGCAACAAAGCCGGCAAGCTCCTCAGTGCGCCTCTTTAAATCTTCCTGATCAAAAACACCTTCAGCCAGCCGGCGAAAGAATCGCGGCATTCCATTTTCCAAAACCTGACCGCGCGGACTTAGTAAAGAGGCATTCTGGTCAAGTTCTCTTCCCAGTGACAAAAGATCGCGCTCATTTCCGCCTGTGCCGTGCAAAAGCAGCAACGTTCGCTCCGAATTGCCGGGAACGAATTCATGGATGAAATCCGGCACCGGTCTCATTCTTTCCCCGGCAGCTTGATCGAAGGAAGAACTCGTTCGATCTGGGAACGAGCGGTTTCCATCCACGGGGGAAGCCGCAAACTATTGCCCAGCTCCTCTATTTTCTCGTCCAAGGTGAAACCGGGAGGATCAGTCGCGATCTCAAAGAGCACGCCGCCCGGCTCGCGGAAGTAGATCGAATGAAAGTAAGTACGATCGATCACCGGAGTCACGTTGTAACCGAGACCGATCAGATGTTCGCGCCACTCGAGCTGCTCGTTTTGATCGCGCGCGCGAAAGGCAATGTGATGCACCGAACCGGCCGCGACCCGGCCGGCGTGACTATCTGGTAAACAGAGCAGATCGATGATGCGGCCTTTCGCAGCATCATTTTGGGCGGCAAACCGAAAGCGATGGCCCGACTGGTCGACCAAATGATAGCCGAAACTGTCAGTCAGTAAGCTTGCCGTCCTTTCATAACCCTCCAA
>QHNB01000225.1 GCA_003217965.1 Verrucomicrobiota bacterium
TAGGATGCAGGTTGAAGGTAAATGACGTTACTACACCGAAGTTTCCGCCACCACCGCGGATAGCCCAGAACAGATCGCTGTTCTCATTAGCGTTCGCTTTAACAAATGTTCCGTCAGCTAACACGATGTCGGCCGAGAGAAGATTATCAATGGTAAGCCCGCACTTGCGAGTCAGGTGTCCGATTCCTCCGCCCAGTGTCAAGCCCCCGACCCCAGTAGTAGAAATGATCCCGCTTGGAGTGGCGAGGCCGAACACATGAGTAGCATGATCGACGTCACCCCAGGTGCAGCCTGCGCCGACGGTGACGGTCCGAGCTGCGGGATCGACGCGGGTGTACCGTATAGAGGCGAGGTCGATAACCAGTCCATCATCGCAAACTCCCAGGCCTCCCGCGTTATGTCCGCCGCTGCGGATAGCAAGAAGTAGATGATTCTCCCTGGCAAAGTTTACTGAGCGGATTATATCGGCGACATCCGTGCAACGCACAATTAAGCGCGGCCTTTTGTGTATTATTCCATTATAAACATCGCAGGCGTCAGCATAACCCGGATCATGAGGTTCTATTACTGCGCCTCGGAGACTATTCTCCAATTCCGTAATTGAATCTTCGCTCAGCATATGCTCATAAAATCACCTCTTGCCGGTCGGAGCGAGCGGGAAATTTAGCCCTTTGTTTTCCGTTTCGAATCGATCAACCAGAAGGCGACTACGGCGCTGCCTGCCGCCAAAAGGGCGCCCACGAACATCACAGCGCGAAAACCGGCTACGAATGAATAATCAATCGCCTGGTGGAGATGGATGCGCTGTCCGGACGAGACCTCGCGGGGAAGATCCGCTCCGGCGAGCTTGCTCCGTTGATGATCGAGTGACTGCCTGACGGGCGATGGCAGATCCGGTAGTTGCTGGTCAAGTGCATGATTAAAAGTCTGCAGCATAACAATCCCGAGCACAGCGATCGCGAGTAAGCCGCCGACCCTGGATACGGCATTGTTGATGCCGGAGGCGATCCCTACGCGCGTTTGCGCGACCGAGTTCATCACGGCCGTCGTGAGTGGCGCTACGCTGATCGCCATGCCGATGCCAAGGACGATCGCAGCCGGGAAAAAGGTCTCCCAGTAACTGCCTCCGATTTTTGGCGGAATAAACAAAGCCAAACCAACAGCTGCGATGATCGGACCAATGATAAGGGGTAGCCTTGCGCCATATTTTCCAACAAGTCCGCCGGACCAGCGTGACAAGACAAAAATGATCAGGATTAAAGGGAGAAGAGCAGCGCCGGCCGCTGTGGGTGAGAAGTGTTGTACCTGGATTAAGTTCAACGGCAGGAAAAACAGAGTGCCGCTGAGCGCAGCGTAGAGCAGCAGAGTTAATAGATTGGCGCCGGTGAAGGTTCGAGAGCGAAAAAGATCGAGCGGAACCATCGGATTGCGAACCCGTGTTTCGAGAAGAATAAAGAGAGGGAGAAGGAAGAATCCGGTGATCAGCGAAATCGCGACGGCCGGATGGCCAAAGCCAAGCCGGGAAGATTCAACTAGCCCGTAAACAAGTGCACCAAGACCAATTGTGATTAGTGTCGCTCCTGACCAGTCGAGTCCCCCTTTGCCATTGCCGGAACTTTCCGGCACACGCCAATAGCAAATAACAATCACGACGACGGCGATTGGAATGTTGATAAAGAAAACTGCCCGCCACGAGAAGTGTTCGACCGCCCACCCGCCAATGACTGGTCCGATCGCCGCGGTGATTGCACTGAAACCGGACCAGGTGCCGATAGCGCGTCCACGATCTTCTTCACGAAAGGAGCTGCTGATAATCGCGAGACTGCCTGGAACAAGAAGCGCAGCCCCGAAGCCCTGCACCGCGCGCGCGACGATGAGTTGCCGAATTCCGGGAGCGAAGCCGCACCAGGCCGATGCCGCTGCGAAAACCGCAACGCCAATGACGAAAACACGGCGTCGGCCGTAGCGATCACCCAGCGAGCCGCCGACGAGCAGCATGGCGGAAAGGAGCAACGAGTACGCTTCGATTACCCATTGGACGTCGGCGACGTCGGCGCTCAGCTCGCCCTGCAACGCAGGCAAGGCGACATTGACGACGGTACTGTCAATGAACGCCATACTCGAGCCGAGGGTCGTCGCGGCGAGCACCCAACGTTGCGCGGTCTTTGCACAGGGCGATGCCCCTGAGGCGATCGAATGAATGAACGCCTCAACGCATGGTTCGCGGATCGCTGTGGTCATGGAAGGAAAAAAGCTGAAAAGCTGAAAGACTGAAACGTCCTGTTAGCGTTTTGTCGACAAAACCAGTTGCGACCCGAAAACTACTCGAGCAGAGCGCGCCCAAAGAGACCGATAATACCTGCCCAAAAAAGCGTGACTTGCAGTTCGCTCGGATGACCCGCTCTTTGAACCAGACCCAAAACTTAAGCCGCCGGAGGGAGCCGGGGCTCGAAATCTCACGGCTGGTCTTGTGCGTCTGCAGCACGCTAACGACCAGAGCGGATGAATGGTGTCGGTCAAGAGGGCAATTGCAACAGTTCGCCGCTTGACTGCACCTTTAAGCTTTAGCCGTTACCGAGACGTTCAACTTCGGAGAACGAACGGCTGGTGACAACCAAAACAATGTCTAAAAGCCAGCGGCATGACGAGATTATGTCGGCTCTACCGGCGAATTTAGATGCGCTGCCGCGACTTCAAGGATTTCGCCTTCGCGGAATGGAAATGACACGCCTCGAAACATTCATCGACGCGACGTTCGCTTTCGCTATCAGCATCTTAGTAATCGCGGCGTCCCGAATTCCGGAGAATATTGACGAGCTCCTTGCTGCCTTTAGAAATGTGCCGGCTTTCATCACGAGCATCGCTGTCCTTGGCATCTTTTGGCGAGGGCATTGGCTCTGGAGTCGGCGCTACGGACTAGAAGATGGAATTTCGACCTTGATCAGTTGGGCGATGATTGTGACGATGCTGATCTACATTTACCCACTGAAGGCCATTTTCGGGGCGATGTGGTATCTCCTCAGTGGCGGTCGGGTAGGAGATCGGCTGGGATTCCATACGACGGAAACACAAGAGAGGACTATTTTCGCCATTTATGCTCTCGGATTTATCGCTATCGCTCTAGAGATTATGTTGCTGAACTCTCGCAGCTGGCAATTGCGCGAACCCTTACGCTTGAATGCGCGAGAACGGCTCATGACTCGGCGCGAGATTACAGGATGGAGCATTCCCGTCGCTGTCGGCATTGCTTCGCTCATCCTTTCTCTTGCCCTGCCCATCGAAGAAATCGAATGGGCAGGTTGGGTCTATTTCTCGATGATTTTTCTCGTGCCGCTACATTCTCTTTATCACAGGCGGCAGATGAATGGAATGGCAAGCGTCTAAAGTTGTCCGAACTGCGCGACTACAAAGCGCTGTCCTATGGTCGTAGTGGAGGAGGATTGAAATGAGCGGAACATTTAAACCCGGTGGATATAACAGCGTGTCACCCTATCTGGTCGTGGAGGGCGCGGCCCGCCTGATCGATTTTCTGAAAAAGGCGTTTGATGCGAAACAACTGCGCCGGTTTGATAATCCGGACGGCTCAGTTATGCACGCCGAAATGCGCATTGATGATACCGTCATCATGATCGGGGACGCCGGGCCTGATTGGCCGTCCTTCAATTCCTGGATGCATGTTTATGTGAGCGACGTCGATGCCAGCTATGACCGCGCGCTTAAAGCCGGTGGCGTATCTGTTCAGGAACCGGAAGTGAAGGCGGACGAACTCGACAAACGTGGCGGCGTAAAGGATCCGACCGGCAATACTTGGTGGATAGCGACGCAAGTAGGCGAGCTGGCAGTAGACTGATTCCGTCGCAACCGAAGGGATCGCTGCGCGCGACCTGCGCTAAATCGCTTCAGGAGCGGATGGCGCGCAGATAACGCTCGGCCGAATTTGCGACGCTCAGTTTGGCGTTGGAAGTAATGTTAGCTCCCCACCAGGCGCCATAGATCCGGTCAAAATGAAAGGGTTGGAGTGTGTTTACAATGCGGCGAATCGCCGCGGCTCCCAGCGGAATTAGGTTGGGATAGCTCCACATGAAGCTGACATATCGGCGATCATTCACTACCTGAACGATGTCGCCGCTCAACAGAGCCCCTCTGCTTTCCGCGCCGCCGGCCCAATGGAGGACCGTTCCGCCGTCGAAGTGACCGCCACAGTTTATCAAAGTAAGGTCGTCCCAAAGTGACTGCGTAGTGCCGTTCCAGAATCTGATGCGCGGATTATCCTGCATCACCCATTGACGATCGGCGACGTGGAGGAAAATCTCAGCGTTGAAATGATCGGCCCAATCGACCATCGCTGAATAATAGTGCGGATGCGAAATCGCGATCGTCCGAATACCACCGAGAGTCTCGATCCTTGCGACCGTTTCATCATCGAGGAGGGTGATGCAATCCCAAAGCAAATTTCCTCCGGGAAGTTGGAGGAGCAGCGCGCGTTGGCCAATCGCGAAATTCGGCTCAGTACCGATGCCGAGTAGTTGGCCTGCCTCTTCCTCGAACCTGTTGTGATGATCGGCGGCGAGTTGTTCCATCGTCGTCCATGCTTGGCCCTGATGACGAACGTATTGCCGTTCGTCGCTGCAGATCGGGCAAATTTCGGGCGGCGCGTCGGTCACGCTGAATTGGGTACCGCATTGCACACAGATGAAGTTTGACATGAAATTTCCGAGTTTAGGAGACGGCAGGGATTCACTAGAACAGCACAACAGGCAAATCTACTTCAAAGCTATTAACGCGGTTTTACACGTTTGCGGCGAAAGCGTCGTGCAGTAATTGCCGCAAAGTCGCCTCATCAAAAGCGACCACATTCAGTCGATCCGTCCGGCCGCGGAGGGCAATCTCCTGCAGCGGCAAACTTGCTTCGAGCGCGCTGGAGCGCAACGTATCCAGTGAAACAACCAACGGCACATGTAATTCCTTGCTGCTGGTTTCCAGTCGAGCGGCCGTGTTCACAGAATCGCCCACGGCCGAAATGATAGGCGTTTTAGGTGGACCCATTCGGCCAACAATCGCGTCGCCGGTATGAATGCCGATACCCATTGCCAATGGCTCAGATAGCTCGTAGGCGAGTTGTTTATTAAGGTTACCGAGCTTCTCGAGCATGCTCAAAGCCCAGTTCAATGCTGCCCGCGCACCATGGTCGGGCGAACCTTCCAGCCCAAATAACGCCATCAGGCCATCTCCGGTGAAGTTCGAGTACCATTACCCAAGGGCGCACAGCCTCTTGCGCGCGGACAAAAATGAGCCCGAGCGAAATGATTTCAGTCCTGTGACCGATCGCAAATGACCAAGGGTTAGCCAAGGCGCGACTTAGAATTTCCCGAAGCGGAGCACAGGTCAGCTGGTGAAGTTCACAAAATTATAACGCGCATCTGGGCGAAGTCGCTATACTCAATTGGACCGGAACTTCGTGATTTCATATAAGAGCAGCATTCGGAGATATTCACGGTAGGTTGACTAGAAATGCACCGAAACTCCGGCGCGAATTCGATAGTCCGGAACTACTTGTAAACCGGTGTTATCGATTGAGATCGGCAAGTCGGCGCCGACTTCGGCACTGAATTGGTTAAACGAACCCACTATCCTCGGACCGACATAAACGGAAGTGATCCCGGTGTCCTCCGCTGGTTCCCCGCGAAAACGATCGACATCCTTGTGTTCTCCGGAAACGACGCACTGCACACCGACGATGAGATTGGGTCGTCTCACTAAGTAATACCCGGGGCCGCCACTCCAGAAGAGATCATTAGCAAAATCGTACTGGTGTAAGCCATCGCCGCGCAGAGTGAACTGCATGTCTGCTTGAAAGAAAAAGCTCTTGTATCTCATCGATCCCTGCCCCCGAAAATCCCATCGTAGGACCCCGTGCCGAGAGTCAGATCATGCCTATGGATTCCGCTGGGCGGTGCACCCGGAACCTCAACCTCGCGAAACTCTTCTTTAATTCGACTGGTATCGCCGGTCGGGAGTTTAATCCCGGTTCAGCACGATTGACGCGGTAAAATCCGGCTCATGCTCAATAACTATGGGCGATTTGCCTTCGACATTAAACTCGCGGCGCCGGGGGCGAACTGTAATGAAACAGTACCGTTTTCAAAAGTAAGGCGATATCGCCTAAACCAGAGACGGTGCCCCGATCGATTTTAAAACCTTCCGGGCGCTCGAAGTAACGGTAGATGAGAGGAACATTAAGTTGAAGTGCAAACCGGGGCGTGAGACTATAACCAGCGACGAGTTGGGTAATCGAACTTTCTAGATGCTGGCCTGTGGGGTTGGAGACTTCATTGCCATCGTCGTCACCCGTCCAATTGCCGGCCACATTTCCCCAAGGATAAGCATCTCCTGATCGGGTGACAACAGCCAACTGATGCATGGACCGGCTCGCCGTATTGGCTGTGGACGTCGGAACACATTCGCGCCCATTTGAATGATTGCTTAGGCAATTGCCCGCACGACTCCGCCATCAGCACGAACGGCGGCGCCGTTAATCGCCGAAGCGAGCGGACTGCAAACAAAGGCGACGACATTGGCGATTTCGTCCGGCTTGATGAAGCGCTTCAGAATCGAAGTGGGACGCACTGATCGGAAGAACTCCTTCTCAAATTCATGAGGGGTCTGCTGATTCTGTTTGGCGAGCTGATCAACGAATTCTGTTACGCCTTCACTGGCCGTCGGACCGGGAAGAACAGAGTTAACCGTAACCTCGGTCCCGGCACAGGTCTCGGCCATCCCGCGTGCAACCGCAAGCTGCGCGGTTTTAGTGGTACCGTAATGAATCATCTCCGCGGGAATTTGAAGGGCCGATTCACTCGATATGAAAACGATACGCCCCCAATTGCGCTTCTTCATTTCAGGAAGATAAGAGCGACTCAAGCGGACGCCGGACATGACATTAACTGCGAAGAATTTCTCCCAATCTGTATCCGAAATTTGCTCGAACGGCTTTGGCTCAAAAATCCCTGCATTATTGACGAGAATGTCGACGCGTGGGAGTTGGCGAACCACTTCGTTGCATCCTTCTGCACTTCCGAGATCGGCCGCGATCCCACGCAGATTCGCGGCGCTGAACCGCTTCGTAATCCGGGCAACCGCTTCACTGACATGCTCGTTGGTGCGGCCATTGACAACGACTTCGGCACCTTCAGACGCGAGGCGGGATGTGATCGCGAAGCCGATGCCAGCGGTCGATCCCGTGACTAGCGCTACTTTGTCTTTTAGTTGCAGATCCACAGGCGTAGAAGCTTGCTAAAACTCCGCGTTACCTGGCGTGCGGGCGAATGGAATGACATCACGAATATTCGAGATACCGGTAAGGAACATGAGCATGCGCTCGAACCCTAAACCAAATCCTGAATGCGGTACCGTACCGTAACGTCGCAGGTCGAGATACCATTTGTAATCGGCCGGGTTCATTTTGTGCCGCCGCATACTTTCTTCCAGCACGTCGAGCCGTTCCTCGCGTTGACTACCGCCGACTATTTCTCCAATTCCTGGGACCAGTAAGTCCATGGCGGTCACTGTTTCGCCGTCATCGTTCAATCGCATGTAGAAGGGCTTGATCTCTTTTGGATAGTTGAAGGCGGTCACCGGACATTTGAAATATTTCTCGGTCAACCACCGCTCGTGTTCAGATTGCAGGTTTAAGCCGTATCCTACTGGGAACTCAAATTTCTGACCGCTTTTCTCCAGCAGCTCGACCGCCTCGGCATAACTGATTCGCTGAAAGGGCCGATTCACCACGAAATCGAGGCGTGCGAGTAGCTCGCGGTCTACGAATTTCGCAAATAATCCCAGCTCCTCCGGGCAGTTATCGCGAATCTGATAGATTAGATACTTAACCAATTCTTCGGCCAGATCCATGTTGCCTTGCAAATCGGCAAAGGCCATCTCGGGCTCGATCATCCAGAACTCGTTCGCGTGTCGGGAGGTATTCGAGTTTTCCGCACGGAAGGTCGGTCCGAAGGTGTAAACCTTGGATAATGCCGAGGCGAACGCTTCCGCCTCGAGTTGCCCGCTCACAGTCAGATAGGTTGCTCGGGCAAAGAAATCTCTTGCGTAATCGATCTCGCCATCGGCTTTCCGCGGTGCACTGTTTGGGTCGATGGTAGTGACGCGAAACAATTCGCCCGCGCCTTCGCAATCGCTCGCGGTGATGATGGGCGTATTTAAATAAAAAAAGCCACGGTCTTGAAAAAACCGATGAATGGCGAAGGCAAGGCGGCTGCGGACGCGAAAAACAGAGCTAAAAAGATTCGAACGCGGCCGCAGATGCGCGATTTCGCGAAGGAACTCGGGTGTGTGTCCTTTCTTTTGCAGTGGATAACTTTCATCCGAACCGCCAACGATCGTTATCTCTTCTCCAACAAGTTCCCAATTCTGGCCTTTGCCCTGTGACTCGACCAGTGCGCCGCGGACGGCAACGGAAGCGCCCGTAGTCAATCGCTCTATCGCCGCGTAATTCGGCAGACTATTTCGGGCGATGACCTGGAGATTGCGGAGACATGATCCATCATTCAGCTCGATAAAGGAAAAGTCTTTCGAATCCCGACGGGTCCTGACCCATCCCTGCACTAAAATCGCCGAGACTGGCGCATTGCTTCGCAAGGCGTCCTTTATCGAAGTCGGTGATAGTGCGACCGAGTCAGTCATCACTCACATCAGGAAACCAGGAATCTAGGAAAAGCAACTTGCTTTGCTGACTCTTGTTTCTGGAAACCCGTTGTATCGAGATTGTCACAATCTACCCTTTCGGGATGAGAATCTGCTGCTGAGATGGACCAGATCGCTCGGCGTGAGCAGTACTAACTTAGGCGAAATTGTCGCCCGAACCTCGGTCCTAAATACGCCGAGAGGCAAACGTTATCATCCAACGGCAGATTCGAATTTACGCTTCTTTTTTGGGGAGCGGCTCTTCCTGCTTGCGTGAGTTGATTTCCCCGTAGCGCCCAGCGCTGGTGTAGCTGGTGTATTATGAAGAGCGAGAGCGCGAGCGAGTTCTTTTTCGGCCGTAAGATCGAGACGTAGTGGAGTGACCGAGACCCAATGGTGCGCGAAGGCCCAATGATCGGTGCCTTCTTCTTCTCCCGTCAACGGTATTACCGTGAACCAGAAAATGGGACGGCCCATCGGATCTTTACCGGGAACGACCTTGCCGTCGTATTGTTGAACGGCTTGCCTGGTCCAGCGAATTCCACGCGGTTTGGCCGGCAAATTTACATTTACGAGGCACATCGTTTCTTCTTCGAGTAACAAGCGGAGCACCTTTGCGACATATGGCTCCAAGGCCGTGAAATTCGGCTCCTTCTCACCCACTGCCGTGCTAAAAGCGATACCACGCAAGCCGAGTAAAGCAGCCTGTTTCGCGGCCGCCAATGTGCCCGAATGCCAGCAGGAGTTGCCGAGATTTGGGCCCAAATTAATACCGGAAAGAACAAGATCGACATGCTCCCAATGATGAGTGCCAAGGGCGACGCAATCGGCTGGCGTGCCATTCACCCGATAGGCATCAAAATTACCCAGCGGAACACGCCGATAACGCAGCGGTCGTGAAGAAGTGATGGCGTGGCCCATCGAGGATTGCTCGACATCAGGTGCGACGATACGAACTTCGCCAAAACGAGCCGCTACCTTGGCCAAAGCCAAAATGCCAGGGCTGTAGATGCCATCATCGTTGCTGATCAAAATCCGCCGCTTCATCTCATTAGGAAACGCGTGTCGCAGCAGTTTTGGCCGAATACCTTGCAGACGGAGTTCTTTCAATCCACAGAGATAACATGCGAATTACACTGATGCATAATCCGTCCGCCGGCCACGGTAAGCATCGCAAGAAAGATTTGATGGCAGCGTTGGCCAAAACCGATCACCATGCCGTTTATCAATCGACCAAGAAGCGCGGTTACGAAAAAGCGCTCAAAAAACCTGGCGATCTCGTACTAGTTGCCGGAGGCGATGGCACAGTCACAAAAATCGCCCGCCGGTTGATTGATACGGGCATTCCGCTGGGTGTTCTTCCGCTTGGCACTGCTAATAATCTCGCACGTACTCTCGGGTTCATCGTTTCGCCCGAAGAACTCATCGCGCGGTTGGAGGACGGAAAAAAGCACTCTTTTGATGTCGGTGTTGCCCGCGGACCGTGGGGCACGCGATATTTTTTTGAAGGTGCGGGTGCCGGTCTCCTGGCCGATTACGTTCGAGCTGCAAAGAAAGAAGACAAAAAACCTAAATCGGCGTCGAAAGACCGAGAGATGGCTCGTCATGTTTCACTGCTGCGACAGCTATTACATGATTATCCGGCTCAGGAATGGAAGATCGACATCGACGGCAAGAATGTTTCCAATAACTACATCCTTTGGGAAGCAATGAACGTGCGTTCCGTCGGTCCGGCGCTTTACTTTGCCCCTCGAGCTACCACTAAGGATGCTGAGTTCGACTTTGTATGTGTTCGGGAGGCGGACCGGTCTCTTCTCTTGGATCATTTCGACGCTCGTTTGGCGGGAAAGAAAAGCAAATTTCCGTTGCCGGTTCGCAGATTCCGTCGATTACGAATTCTTTGGCAAGGATCGACGCTGCACTTTGACGATAAACTTTGGCCCGGCAAAGGAGAACGGGTCGCCAGCCCGAACGAAATCGAAATTACAGTCAAACCATCGGCCCTTATCATTTTGCAGCCGGCGACGCCAGCGATGAACCAAGCTGCGAAATCGAAATGAGGCGACCGGCATCTGGTCAATGGTATTGCGAGTAAACAAGCGAACGGTTAATAGCGTGGGGGAGCCGTGTCACCTTGTTCCGTCGAATCCAGCCTCACGTCCGGAAAAACATTACTCGCCATCCTGCTCTGCTCAATCATCAGTTGCGACGGATCGTCCTCAATTGCCGGTAAGTGGCGCAACTCGGGTGATCCAAGCGCGATAATATGGGAATTCCGCAAGGATGGCTCTGTCCTTATCGGAAACGTTCGCGGCAGATATAGTTTCGGAAATAATCAGCGCGTTAAGGTTGAAACGCCGTTCGCCACCTCTGTTTATCGAATGGAGTTTTCGGGGGATCGAATGATCTTAACAGACCCGAATGGGTCCAGGCTTGAGTTCACGAAGCTGAAATAAGGTTCGCTTTGGTTATATCCGATCTTTGTTCCTGACCCGCTGATGAAGTTCAGCGGACGCAACGCGTCCGAATGAGTGCTCGGTAAAGCTGACGCACACATTTACGACTTCACTTGGAGTGCTGTAACCGTGCTAGGATAGTCACATGCTCAATTTCCATTCTAGCACCGCTGTCATGCACTTCATGCAGCTACTTGTGGCGGCGTTTCTCGCTATTCTCTTTCTTCAGTCTGGCATCGACAAGATTTTCGATTGGCGCGGCAACCTCGAGTTTGTCAAAGGGCACTTCGCCAGAAGTCCACTGGCCAGGATAGCTACGCCAATGTTCGGTTTGCTTACCATTTTGGAACTTGCAGCGGGCGCTCTCAGTGCGGTTGGATGTCTCCTCATTGTCCTGCAGGGCGACACCACGATTGCACTGAACGGTGCGTTCATCGCAGCCATTGCAATCACGGCACTTTTTTTTGGCCAGCGTGTGGCTAAGGATTATCCGGGCGCTGCCATCCTGGTACCATATTTCCTGCTGACCTTGGTCGCTATTTACCTGCTCGAATGACGGTATAACAGGCAAGGCCGTGGATCGGCTCGATCCCTATCGGCGGCAACCGTTACTCAGAGTGATCAGGAAGTTAATGGAAGCCAGGTGGCCGAGGCCGGTTTCACTCCATCCAAGCTAAGATAAGTATACTCCTGCAAACCGCGTTCGTAATCAGCGAGCAATTTCATAGCATCGCTTGGTTTTAACCGATCGCTTTTAATCGCCGCATCGACTTGGGTCTTGAGCAAACGCAGCAGTTCCACTTTGTCCCATTGCGTCATGGAAAGAACTTCGCCGATCGTGCTCCCCTCAATTACCTCCTCGATATACCAACCGGATTCTTCATCCGGATCGAGAAAGATATGCACTTCGGTGACCCGACCGAACAAATTGTGCAGATCTCCCATGATATCCTGGTAAGCTCCGACCATAAAGACGCCGAGGTAATACATATCTCCCGGCGTGATCCGATGCAGAGGAAGGGTGTCGCGAACATCCTGCAAATCGATGAACTTCGAAACCTTTCCATCCGAATCGCAAGTGATGTCGACAATCGTTCCGTTCCGTTCCGGCGCTTCAGTTAGCCGATGGATCGGCATGATGGGAAAGAGCTGGCCGAGCGCCCAGTGGTCGAGAAGCGATTGAAAGACAGAGAAATTGCAAATGTACTGATCGCCGAGGGAGGTCTCGAGTTCTTTCACTTCGTCGGGCATGTAGCGGAGGCCGCGATGCATGCCGACAATTTGAGTGGCAAGTTGCCAATAGAGATTGTCAATCTTGGCTTTGGATTCGAGATCGAGCAGGCCCAGGTCAAATGTCTGCTGTGCTTCTTCCTTGATCTGCTGGATATCATGCAAGCTCTCGAGGCGATTGCCGCGTTTTAATCGCTGCTTCACCTCCATCATGTCCCGGACCAGCTTGTGATCTTTGTCCGTCGCTTCGATCTTCGTTTTGCTTGTTTTTTCGATCGAACTGAATGCTTCCATCACCAAAACCGAGTGATGGGCGACAATAGCGCGCCCGCTTTCACTGACGATTGCGGGATGCGCCACGTTCTCCGAGTCGCACACATCCATGATATTCCAGACGACGTCGTTGGTGTATTCCTGGAGCGAGTAATTAGTCGAGCTGTCAAAACTGGAACGCGAGCCGTCGTAGTCGACACCGAGACCTCCTCCGACATCGAGATAGACCAAGTCGTGGCCAAGCTTGGCGATCTTTGAGTAATAGCGAGCTGCTTCGCGAACGGCCCGTTTAATCGTGGAGATATCAGGAACCTGTGAGCCAACGTGAAAATGAATCAGTTTCAGAGAATGGGCCAAGCCTTGCGCTTTGAGCATCTCGCTCGCTGCCACCAAACTGATGGTGTCGAGTCCAAATTTGGCGTTCTCCCCTCCGCTCGTAGTCCATTTTCCGGCCCCTTTGCTGTTGAGACGGACGCGGATTCCGATCAACGGCTCAACACCAACTTCTTTCGAGGTACGAATGGTTTGCTCCAGTTCTTCCAGCTTCTCCACCACAAGAATCACTTGCTTGCCCAGTTTGCGCCCGAGCAGCGCGATGCGGATGAAGGCTGGATCTTTGTAACCGTTGCAAATAATGAGGCTCTCCGGATCCTTGTGCATGGCGAGGGCGGCGACCAGCTCGGGTTTGCTTCCGGCTTCGAGGCCAAAATGGTACTTTTCACCCGCATCGACGATTTCCTCGATTACTTCCCGAAGTTGATTGACTTTGATGGGAAAAACGCCGCGGTAGCTGCCCCGATAATTAAATTCCGAGATGGCGGTTTCAAAGGCCCGGTTGACGCACTCGACGCGATGACGAAGCAAATCTTGAAAACGAATAACCAAAGGAAAACCGAGGCCGCGCGAGCGCGCTTCGTTCACCACTTCCAGAATATCAATTGCACCGCCGTCTTCCTGTAACGGCTTGGCCACGACGTTCCCGTTGGGATTAATCGAAAAATAGCCGCTCCCCCAACCTTCCACGTTGTAGGTCGCATTCGCCGCCTCAAGATCCCAATCGGTTTTTGTCATTTAATGCGCGGCCAGCAAACGGATGATATTCAAGGTTCGCAACATGCAAGCGACAGTTCGAAAAATCCGCGTGTCGCCCCGGGCCATGGTTTCCATCAGCTTGTTTTTCTCTCTCGCATCAGTACCGTCAAATCAGTGAACAAGACGGTCATTGAGGTACACGTTCGCGCGGTCCTGCCCACGAGTGGTGGCTGCGCTGTATTTGTTGGGAACACTGATAAAGTTTTTATTGTTTATGTCGATCAGACGGTCGGCAGTGCCATCACGATGTTTATGCGAGAGATGTCGAAAGAACGGCCGCTTACGCATGATTTAATGGCGCATTTGATGACGGCGGTCGGTGCGCGGGTCGAGCGCGTCATCATTAATGATCTGAAAAACGCGACCTATTATGCCCGCATGATTATCTCGGCGGAAAACGAGCTGCAGCAGAGAAAAATTATCGAGCTCGATGCCCGGCCGAGCGATTGCATTGCCATGGCGACGCAGCAAAAAGCCCCAATTTATGTGAGCCAGGAGGTCTGGGATGAAGTTGAGGACATGAGCGATGTCCTCCGCAAAATGGAAGAAGAAGGTCTCAGGCCGGAGATCGATCCGGAGTCGGAAACAACCGAAGAATAGCGATCAGCTGAGCAGCGTGCCGTAGCGTTCGCGAGCAAGCTGCGAGCATAGCTCTAGGATTTCTGCTGGGGTTTCCAATTGCATTGCTTCTTGCGCCAGTTGCCGGCATTCGTCCAGCGCGAGGCTGCGAATGGCAGATTTGACCCGCGGTACGAGCGTTGGACTGACGCTAAGTTCATCTACTCCGAGGCCGAGGAGCAGCGGGGTAATTTCAATTTCGCCGGCCATTTCGCCGCAAATACCGAACCAAAGTTTGTGCTTACGCGCCGCTTCGCCAACCATGTTGATCAAATGCAAGACCGCCGGATGCGTCGGCTCGTAAAGGTGAGCTGTCCGTTCATTCACACGATCAATAGCGATGGCGTACTGAATCAAATCATTAGTGCCGATGCTGAAGAAGTTAACTGTGGGTGCGAGCGCTTCTGAGCAGATCGCCGCGCTGGGGATTTCAATCATCGCTCCAACCTGCAAGTTGGGATCAAAGGCAACACCGTCGCTGCGCAACTCCTCTTTGCATTGGTCAAGCACAGCGAGGGTACGACGCATTTCCGCTACTCCCGAAATCATCGGAAACATGATCTTGACGTTCCCAACGGTACTGGCGCGAAGGATCGCCCGCAGCTGCGGTTTAAAAACTTCTTCGTGTTCGAGGCAAAAACGGATAGCTCGCCAGCCGAGAAAGGGATTTAATTCGTCGCTCACATCGATGCCACCGGCGATCTTATCGCCGCCAAGATCGAACGTTCGAATGATGAGCGGATGCGGCTGGACAGTTTCAGCAATGCGGCGGTAGGTCTCGTATTGTTCCTCTTCGCCCGGAAGTGAATCGCGGTCGAGATAGAGGAACTCGGTGCGGTAAAGGCCGATACCTTCAGCACCATTTGTCGCCACGTTCACGATATCGTTCGGGAGTTCGATGTTTGCCGAGAGCACAACGTGCTGTCCATCGCGTGTTGTCGACGGTTGCTCTCGCAATTCGGCCAACTCCTTCGAAACCTTGAACTGCCGGACTTCAACTTCGCCGTAGTAAGCAAGCGTCTTTGGCGAGGGATTAATGATTACCTTGCCGGTAAACCCATCGAGCAGGG
>QHNB01000238.1 GCA_003217965.1 Verrucomicrobiota bacterium
TGTGCGACGCCCTCGAAGACGACGATGACGTGCAAAACGTCTATTCTAACCTGGAGATTGCTGACGAAGTGCTGGCGAAATTGCCGGTCTAAAACTGAGCTGCGAAAAAGAGGGCGCCGCTGAAAAATCCCGCGGGCGTGCGCCAAAAGACATTATGAGCGAAGAGAACGAAAATCACCCAGCGCCAATCGAGGCGCGTACGGAAACCGGGCCGCGTCCCGAGGTTGAACCGCGCCCAGAACGCGAGCGGCACCGGCGTCCACGGCGCCGTTTTCCACGGCGTCGTAATTACAATTCCGATTACCCGAATTCTGACCGCGAAGGCGGATTCAATAATGAGGCGGCGGGCGAATTGACGGACGTGCAGACGGAAGTCGCCGCGGGCGAGGGCGAAGGTGGCGAACCACGCGAGCCCGAGTTTGGGGAAGGGATCATCGAAATTTCAGGCAAAGGATTCGGTTTCCTGCGCGATCCAAAACGCAATTTCGTGCAAACGCCGCAAGATATTTTCGTCACACCGGAAATCGTCCGCCGCTTTGGTTTGCGGGACGGGATGTGGATTTATGGCGAGACGCGGCGTGGAAACCGCGGGCCGCAATTGATTAAACTGCTCAAGATCAATGATGGGGAGCCGACCAAGTATCAGGGTCTGCGGCCGTTTGAAGAGCTAACGACGATCAATCCGAACAAGAAAATCAAGCTGGAGACGGTGCCGGATCGTTACACCACCCGGATCATGGATTTGATGACGCCGCTCGGCATGGGCCAACGCGGTCTCATTGTCGCGCCCCCGCGAACGGGCAAGACGACGCTGTTGCACCACATCGCGGATGCGGTGGTAAAAAATCATCCCGACATGAAGGTGATCATTCTTCTGGTCGATGAGCGGCCGGAGGAAGTAACTGATTTCAAACGCTCGCATCCGAAGTCGGAAATTATCGCCAGCTCAAACGATAGCGACATCAAGAGTCACACCCGAATTGCCCAACTCGCGATCGAACGTGCGAAGCGGCTGGTCGAAGCGGGAGAGAACGTTTTTATTTTGCTGGATTCGATTACCCGGACGGCGCGTGCATTCAATAATGCCATGTCCGGCGGCGGTCGGACCATGAGCGGCGGCGCGAAAAATATTCGCCGCCGCCCGTAACACCGAAGAAGCAGGCTCGCTCACTATCGTAGCAACCGCGCTTATCGAAACTGGCAGCCGGATGGATGAACTCATCTTCCAGGAATTCAAAGGCACGGGGAATATGGAGATGGTGCTCGACCGCAAAATCAGCGATCAACGCACTTATCCGGCCATAGATATTTTCCTTTCCGGCACTCGTCGGGAAGAATTGCTCCTGCAACCATGGGAGCTGGAGAAGATCAATTTGATCCGGCGCGGTCTGGCTGGGCATAAGCCCAACGAAGCGATTGAGCGCTTGCTGACGTTCGTGAAGAAATTCCCGACCAATACCGAGATGCTCAAGGGCATTCCGGGTTAAGCATTTTCGATTTTCGATTGGCGATTGCCGATTGGGCAGAATCAAGGTCGCCTCCCATGAAATTGGAAATCGAAGATCGAGAACCGAAAATTCTCGAATGGGAGGTTCTCCCGCCGGAGGAACGAGAAAAGCGCAGCGGCCTCGAGTCACTCTTCCGTTGGGTTGCGCTCGTCATGGACGAGCTCATTGCATTTCCGACGACGAAATTTCGTTTCGGGCTTGATCCCATTATCGGATTAGTTCCGGGAATCGGTGACACCGCGTCCGCAGTTATTTCTGCGCTCGTGCTCATTCAAGCGGCCCGGCGCGGACTCCCGAAAATTCTCCTCGCCCGCATGTCGCTCAATATTCTGATCAACGAAGTCATTGGGATCGTTCCCGGGTTTGGTGACGCTTTTTCGTTCTGGTTCAAATCGAATAAACGGAACTACGAGCTGCTGCTGGCCCACTCTTCTGCTCCCGGCCGAGCTCGCCGGTCCGACTGGCTGTTCGTCATCGCAGTGCTTGTGATTTTGTTTGTGATCATCGCTGCCGGAATTCTCGTCAGCCTGCTTGTCTTGCGCGCACTCGTGCAACTGCTCGGGTTGCATTGATCCGCCGACTACCGGGCGAAATATTTTTGATAGATGGTGTGAACGCGTTCACGCGCGTGCCCGTAATCGCGTTTCCAAGATTCGTAATCTTTGCAGCCCATTCGAATCGCCAATTTTCGCTGTTCGGCCAGTTCAGCCGGCAACGTTGAAACACTCTTATCCTGCCATCGGCGCAGCGCCGTTTCGCAGCGCCGCAAAAATTCGTAGGCCCGAGTCAGAGCACCAGCATCGGCGGCAGAAATCGCGCCGGCCAATTTCTCAATGGCGCGATAGGTTGAAGTTTCGCGGATATCGTAATGCATTTGCAATCCTTGGACGAAGAATTCGGCCTCGACCATTCCTCCCTGACCCGTTTTGAAATCGAGAGCATCGTCGCCGCGGCCGCGTTCCCGGCGAATCCGTTGCAACATCGCATCGATTTTTTGAAATAATTGTAGATCGCGACCGACGATCGACCAGGCGGCATGGGCGATCTCGCGGAAGCTTGCCTGATGCGGGCCGACCACCGGCCGAGCCCGGGTGAGCGCTTGAATTTCCCAGAGCTGCGCCCGATCACGATAGTATGCTTCAAAAGCTTCAAGTGAAGCGACGAGCGGGCCCTTCTCTCCTTCCGGGCGTAGCCGCACGTCAACGGTGGCGACGATGCCGTGCGGGCTGGGAGCCGAAAGAACGCTTAGCAGATTTTGCGCGGCTCGGTGATCATGGCCAACAAACATGATGTCGAGATCCGAGCCGTAACTTAATTCGCGGCCGCCGAATTTTCCCATCGCGACAATGGTCAGGTCGCGCGATCCAACGATGTAGTTGGCCGCGAGCAAACAGGCTTCGGCCAACATAGTGTGTTCTTGAAAGAGGGAGCGCAACTCCACCAGCCCGATGACATCGCGAATCATCGTTCGAAGCCATTGCGTTTGCCGATAAGTGCGAACGGCGTCTAGATCCTGGCGCTGCATGGCGTCGCGCAGGGCAGCCAGGTGATCAGAAACGAAAAACATCTGATCGAGTTTGCTGCTGCGAGTTATTTCTTCGAGCAAATGCGGATGATGAATCAGTTGCTGGGTGGCGAAAGCGCTGACATCGAAAGTTCGAACAAGCAACTGCAAGAGTTTGGGATTGGTCGCGAGCAATTCGAAAAGAAGGCTGCGCAGCCCAAAGGCTTCGACGAACCGAACGATGCCAATCAGAGTGGCATCGGGATCGGCGCACCGCGAAAGCTCGTCGAGCAAGAGGGGGCGAAGCTTTCGGAAGATTTGTCGGGTCCGCGGCGCGACGTGAAATGACGATGAGCCTTGGGCCAGCTCGTTCAAGGCCCGGCTGGCCCGCGCTTCGTCGGCAAAGATGCCCAGATTCACGGCTGTTCCGGCAGTTGGGCCGGCAATGAGGCGTGTGAAAATTTCGCGAACCCGCTCTGCCGAGTTGCGTAATGCACCAATCAATTTCTCCGCTGAAGCAAAATCGAGACTTCTGGCCAGGCGCTCGCGCGCGACCGGATCGGCCGGAATGGAGTGCGTTTGCCTTTCCGCTTCGATTTGGAGCCGGTGCTCGACCCGTCGGAACAAGCGGTAGGCACGGTCGAGCGCGAGCACGTCACGCGAGGGAAGGAGTTCCAGTTGGGCGATTGCGTGTAATGCTCGAATGGTGCCCCGCTCCTGGAGGAATGTGTGATGAGCGCCATGGATGAACTGGAGCGTCTGGACGATGAATTCAATCTCCCGGATTCCGCCGGCACCAAGTTTCACGTTCAAATCCTCAGATGGGACTTCGCGTTCGATACGGCGTTTAATGGCCGCGACTTCATCGAGCAACTCGGGCGTGGGGCTTCTCGGAAAAATGAATGGCTGATGGTGAGTCAGAAATTCGTAAGCGAGTTCTTGGCTGCCGCACACCCACCGCGCTTTGATCAGGGCGAGCCGCTCCCATGTTTCACCAAAACCGGCATAATAATTCTCCATGCTCTCAAGCGAGCGCGTGAGCGGCCCGGCCGACCCTTCCGGCCGCAGACGGAGATCAACACGAAACAGTGCCCCGGCCGGATCGCTCGTGGAAAAGACCTTTAGAATCGATTCCGCCAATCGATTATGCCATTCGTGTTTCGTTAGCCGAGCTGAGACCTGACCCTCATCTCCGTAGAGAAAAATTAAGTCGACGTCGGAGCTGTGATTTAACTCGCGACCGCCGAGCTTACCAAGCCCGAGAGCGGTGAATTCGGTCGCTGGATCTCCGAAACGCGTTCGCAGTTCTGCATCGAAATGGCGGTAAACGCTGGCGAGACAAATCTCAGCGATCTGCGAAAGCTCGGCCGTCGTTTCTTCGAGGGATGCGATCTCGGCCACTTCACGCAGCCCGATCCGGGTCATTTCCCGTCCTTTCCAGACCCGAACCGTGCGAAAATTGTCATCGGCGATGTTTGCCGCTGTTCGGCGGAGTTCGACGAACATGCTGCGTGGCCCGCGGCGGGTCGTGGAAACCTCTGGCTGGGCAAGCCAGCGAAGAAGTTCTGGTTGCCGTTGCAGGCGCCCGGCACAGATCGAGGAAACGGCCAGAAGATGAATGAGCGCCCCTTCGCCAAGCGGAAAATTGCGCAGGAATTCTTCGAGCGACCCTGGCCAGCGCGAAGCCATTTCAGTCAGGGCCGACTCGACCTGAGCCGGGTTGAGTGAAGCGGCTGCTCTCGATTTTATCCAGCGTTCTTGCGAACTCACCGCGCGCAAGATGGCGTTAGATGAGCGCCCGCGCGAGATCAGGTGTCGCTTTGCGCCAGCATTTTTTCGCGTGCCCGGGCCAACAGTTGGCGTTCACGACGGGAGAGGCTGGCAAGTCCGCGCTCTGAAATTTTCTCGAGGAGTGGATCGATTTCCTCGGCAATGAACTGGCCGGCGCTCATGGCCCGCAACCGTTCTCCTTCTGCGCGACGCCGACGCAAAATTCGCTGCAGAAGAGATGTCCCGCCAAATCCGAGCAGATGGGCATAGAGCCAACCGGCGGCGGCTCCGCCGATAAATGCGCTGTGCGCAACCATTCCCGAGCGATCAAAAATCAGCAGCCCGATCGCGAACAGCAGCGCAATCTGTGCGACGCGACGCATCTTCAATCGGACTGGAACCATATAGATGAGGAGTGCCGTAATCTCAAGCTCCGGTAAAATGGTCGCGTAGGCTATGAAGATGGCAGCAACTCCGCCACTGGCAGCGCAAAGGACAGTTTGGCTGGGCAGCAGGAAGAGGTGGCCGAGTTCGCCCGCGAAGATGCCAAAAAAGTAAAGAAACAGAAATTGACGTGAGCCGATGATCGCTTCGACGTCACGTCCGACGAGGTAGAGCACGACGATGTTGCCGACGAAATGCCAGGCGTTGCTGTGGAGGAACGCTGCGGTAAGGAATTGCCAGGCGTAAGCTTGTGAAATTCCGCGGTCGCTGAGAGCGAGATATTCCGTGACAAAGCCGGGATCCCAGGCGCTGACGACAAGCTGAGCAATGAATGCAGCGACATGTGCGCCGACCAGTGCGAGCAGAACCACCTGCTGCGAAGGCGACCACGGGCGCGTAAATAGCGACGCCTTTCGCCCCGAGAGACGCATACAATA
>QHNB01000239.1 GCA_003217965.1 Verrucomicrobiota bacterium
CCTATCGGAATCAAAGCGTTTTGGTAACGAAGCGCTGAAACATTTGTTCCGCGCAATGCAACACGTGCTTAAAAAAGCCATCGAATATCAAGCCGATGGGAACCACATGCCAATGTCGTGCCTGCTGCCACATCGGGAACAGGCGGCAAATGCCCCGCTGCGGACCCGAATCAAATCATCAGGAATTGGCAGGTGCATCGCGTGGTTTTGGCCACGGTGTGGGGCGCGCGTTGTGAACCAAAAAGTTCTGCTCACAGGCCGGTCCCGGCAGCGGCAAGACAACGTTGATCCAGCGTGTTGTAAACAAGCTGCGCCAACGCGCCGGTGGTTTTTACACCGAGGAAATCCGGGACGGTGGGGCGCGCGCCGGATTCAAGATCGTGACGCTCGATCGCGATGAGATCGTGTTCGCCCATGTCGATTTTCAGACGGCCGAGCGCGTTGGAAAATACAGGATTGATCTCTCCGCGCTCGAAGCGGTCGGCGTCAAGGCCATTCGTGAAGCGGTACAGGCGCAGCGACTTGTCGTGATTTACGAAATCGGCCCGATGGAAATCCGCTCGGTGTTTTTTCGTGAAGCAGTAAACGACGCGCTCGACAGCGAGGTCCCGGTACTCGCGACAATCGTCGCGCGGTCGCTGCCGTTTACCGACGCAATCAAATCGCGTCCTGACGTGATGCTAGTCGAGGTTCGCCTCAACAATCGCGAGCGACTTGTCTCGGAATTGTCGGACAGAATTCAAGCGCTGAATCCAGGCTGATGAAACAATTCGCCGCGGGTCTTCAGCATGTCGTATGGAATAGTCCGCCCACCGGCCCATTTTCCGCGAGCTGGTTGTAGAGTTGCGCCGCCTCGGCCGTGGGCAACACGTGCGCCTCGATCTGCCTCTGTTTCAAGAACTCTAGGGTTTCGCGCGGCACTTCGAGGCATTCTTTCATCCCCCGCGAGAGAACTACGATTTCGGCGTCATGATTGAGCAGTTCCTGCACGTCAGCTTGTTGAATGCCGGGCACGTGATTAGTGCCCGTCTCCCGCCAGTTCCATTCACGCGAACCTCCAGGAAAAAGCTTTGCATCCTTATAAGGCTGAGCTCTTCCCTCGACTTCCAGCCGACCCCAGGAAACATGGTTGATCCGAGGCGAACGATTTTTCTCCGTCACAACAAGAAAATCGCCCGCCACAGGGCGGGCGGTCGTCCTCGAAGCTCCTGCATCACCAGATATGTTGTACCCCGTGAAACTCAAATTCCTCGGCACACGCGGCGAGATCGAAGCGCGGACGCGGCGGCATCGGATGCATAGCTCGCTCTTGGTATCATATCGCGGTGCTGACGTGATGATTGATTGCGGTCTTGATTGGTTAGGCAAATTTGAGCGGCTGAATCCCGATGCGATCGTGCTCACGCATGCGCACCCAGATCATTCCTGGGGTCTGAGAAACGGCGCACCTTGTCCCGTATTCGCGCCGGAAAAGACGTGGCAAACTTTAACAAACTGCCGTGTAGAAGATCGACATCTGATCAACGAACGCACACCAACCAAGATCTGCGGCATCACGTTTGAGGCTTTTCCGGTTGAACACTCGATCCGGGCTCCGGCGGTCGCCTACCGCATCACCGGGGGCCGTGCCTGCATTTTTTATGGGCCGGACCTTCTCTTCATCCACGATCGCGCGGCGGCCTTGAAGGATGTAGGGCTTTACATTGGTGACGGCGCAACTCTCACGCGCTCGTTCGTTCGCAAGCGGGGCAACAGACTCATCGGGCATGCGCCGGTTCGAACACAACTCGGTTGGTGCGCGAAAACGAGCGTGCCGCGGGCGATGATCACTCACTGCGGTTCGGAGATCGTCGCGGGCGACGAGCGCGCCATCGAAAAGACAATCGGGGCGATAGCTCGGGACAAAGGGATCGAAGCACAAATCGCGCACGACCGGATGGAGCTTGCTTTGCGTTAAAAACAGGAGGAACGCGGCGAATGCAAATCTATCTCGTGCAACATGGAGAATCTAAACCGGAGGAGTTAGACCCGAAGCGCCGGCTCACGGAAAATGGCGCTCGTGCGGTTCAAAAAGTTGCCGATTTTCTGCGAAGGAGCGGTGGCGTACAGGTGGATGCGATCTGGCACAGCGGCAAACCGAGAGCGCGACAGACGGCGGAGTTGCTCGCCACCAGCGCGCAGGCTGGCGAGAAAGCAGTGATGCACCACGATGGGCTAACCCCGAAAGATGCAGTTGATCCCATCAAGCAGGATCTGGAACAAGGGAATAGCAATGTAATGATTGTCGGTCATCTGCCGTTCCTAGGCAGGCTGGCAGCGCTGTTACTAACCGGCAATGCGGACAACGACGTCGTCGCTTTTCAATTCGGCTGCGTGGTTTGCCTGAAACGGGATGACGCAGACAAGTGGAGGCTTGAGTGGATGATCGTGCCGAAGCTTTTTTGAGGATAGATTGGCACGCTACACCATGTGTCCGCTGCGGCGATTCGGAGTCACCTCGCTGTCGATCGTCGATTAAGAAGGAACGATGCAACCGAAATCGAATCAGCACGATCGCAGTTTTCCATTTCTCCGCGTCAACGAGCGCGAAAGCAAACCGCGCCAGCACGGGTTAACTGAAATCCGCGCGTCGTATTATTCTGTCGTCGGTCGCCGCTATCTCGAAGATCTTTTTGAAATGATGGGCACTTACGTCGATTCGCTAAAGTTTGGAGGCGGCTCGTTCACTCTCATGCCGGCTCCAGTGATTCGAGAGATCGTCGATCTTTGTCACAAGTATGACGTGTCTCTTTCTACCGGCGGCTTTATCGAGCGTGTGCTTGCCCAAGGTGGCGACGCTGTGGAGCGATACGTCGCTCAATGTAAGAAGCTTGGATTCGACATCGTGGAAATTTCGGCCGGTTTCGTATCGATTCCGACTGATGACTTACTGCGTCTGATTGAACTAGTGCGGAAATCGGGTTTGAAAGCGAAACCTGAAGTCGGGATCCAATTCGGTGCCGGCGGAGCCACAGCGGCCGCGGAGTTGCAGGCTGAAGGCACACGCGATCCAAGTTTGGCCATTGCACAGGCAAGACGATTCCTCGACGCCGGCGCGGACATCATTATGATCGAGAGCGAAGGCATCACCGAGAATGTCGATCCCTGGCGGACGGATGTGCCAGCGCGATTTATCGATGAGATCGGGATGGAAAAGTTAATGTTCGAAGCCGCCGATCCCGAAGTGTTCGCGTGGTACATCAAAAACTACGGCGCGGACGTGAATCTCTTTATCGATCATAGCCAGATCGTCCAGCTGGAATGTTTGCGGGCCGGCATCTGGGGCACGAAGAGCTTGTGGGGCCGCGTGGTGACGTATAACGGTCCGCGCGCTTAGCCCCGGAATCGGTGCGCCCGGTTTTTAGGAGAACTGTGTCGCTCCGGGAGGATGTAGACCTTCACTTCGCCCTTTATTGGTGCGCGCTCGTTTAATGAGCTCAGTCACGACTCCTCGTCCCGCGTGAGCAGATCGACATGCAACGTGGTGAGTCCAGCGTCATTCCGTTGGGGGTCGCTAATCTCGACCCAGCTAGGTGGATAATCCGGGAGTCGGCGTGGCCCGCCTTCGCACGGCACAAAATCAGCTACACAAACAGCCCAACCTGAAGGAGGCCGCATAGCTCATGTTTTCAGCATCTCGGAAGCCTGAATCCGCACAACCAACACCCGAAAAAGGCAAATCCGCTGCTCTTCCGGAGCAATTCTATAGCACGTCCATTCCAACGCGGGCCGGCAGTGTTCTGTCGAATGGAGTTTCGATCAAAGGCACGGTCAAATGTAGCAACGCCCTGCTGATCGATGGCGAGCTGGAAGGCGCGATCAATTCAACGGGACCGCTCACGATCGGAACTCACGCGCGGGTCCGTGGCGAAATCAGGACCAAATCGGCAAAAGTCCAAGGGACGGTCGAAGGCAATATCTTTGTGACTGAACGCTGCGAACTTCAGGGCAATTGCACGCTCCGTGGAGATATCGAAGCGCCGCGCCTCGTGGTTAATGAGGACGTGACTTTTCTTGGAAACGCTAAGATTGCGACACAGAAGCCGGTCACGACCTGATCAGCCGATGCCGATCTAGTGGGCGCAAAATCGCGGCGGCCACTTCGCTCATAGCTAACAACGTCAGCGCCCCTCCGACCGGAATTCGTAAACGCGTCGGTAGTCCTGCAGCCAAGCGGTGTAGAGCGGGTCTTCTTTCCATTGGTACTCATCGTCTTTCGCGACTTTCGCCCAATACAATCGACCGGCCCTACGCCAGCCGTCGATGACGATTCCATCCTGAAAAGGTTGATTGCGGGCAGTGATTACCACGCAATTGCTTTCTCCCGTTGTTCCTGGCTTGTAAGCGCCCCAGTGAAGCACGAGCGTCTTCAACTTGAGGTCTTTCAGGCGTTCACCGATATCACGCGCCCAATGGCCGCAGTAGCCACGTTTGCGCAGACCGATATTGATCAGAAAGCATTGAAACTCTGGGTTAAGAACGATGCGGTACTGGCGTGCCAGACTGCGCGCGGTCGTGTGCGCAGTCGCAGATAGCTGCTCGGCTTCGCCCGGATCCACGTCGGGGGCAAGCGCTACGAGCGCCTCGCTCAATTTCCTGATCGAGTAGGCATCGCTCGCGCAAGCTGCGCTTATGCAAAGGGAGGATGCGGAGATGAAAACAACAGCGATTTTCGTTTTACTGGTCACGAGAAAATGATTAACCGCGATTTACCGAATTACAGATACCACGAAATTTCTTAAGAAATCAGCTCTCACGACCTCCACCGGGGAAGAATTTAAATGGACCCATACTTCAAAATGAAAAGCATTTTC
>QHNB01000240.1 GCA_003217965.1 Verrucomicrobiota bacterium
ATATTCGAGTGAAAGACCGTTATGAGGAGCAGCTTAACGAGCGGCCAGCCGGTGCCAGTACCACTTTTGATGGCGATGCCGAAATGGCGCGTGCCGATCTTCGACGTTATTTGAGTGAACAAATGTCGGCGCTGCCACCTTTTCAACGAGAAGCGCTCGAGCTTTCGTTTTTCACGGGGATGAGTCATCGCGAAATCGCGGCCACCACTCGGGATCCGTTGGGAACAGTGAAAACGCGTTTGGAGCTTGGATTGCAAAAACTGCATGCCTGGTTGAAACCGCTGCAACACAAGATCTGAGTAGTGTCAGATCGCTTTGCTGGGATGGAAGGATGTGCCGGCGCCTCGAGGGCTGA
>QHNB01000241.1 GCA_003217965.1 Verrucomicrobiota bacterium
AAGACATCATCCAGAACCCCGCTTTCCGTTGGGAAATGGAAACCAAAAGTGGTCAGCCGCTTTCGCCTTGCGTTGAAATTAACGGGGAGATACTTGCCGATGTCAGCGGTGAAGAGATCGAACAGTATTTGGTTGAAAACGGGCTGGTGAACGCAAGCGACGCTGCGACCGACGTCCCGACGAACGCCCCCTGCGCGTCCGAACAGCATGGTTCGCCGGTAGACCTGCGTTTGTAATCTTTTTACCCGGGTGGGGCCTTCGGGGCCATCACTAGTGTCCGGCTGTCGATCGGTCGTCCTGTCATTCCGAGCGCAGTCGAAAAATCTCTCACTAATTAAAGCCTAAAAGTATGAGATGTCTCGGTCCGAGCCGGACGTGCTTATTCGCTCGACATGACAAGGAGGAGTAGTTCCCCTCAAAACAGGCGGCGGTTCTCTGGGGAATGATAGCGTAGCCGACGCCAGCGAATGAAATGACCTAATAGCCTGTAAGCGCTGTCGCGGGTTTCAAATCTGGTCCATCTCGTGCAGGTGAGCTTTGGCGGGCCGCGCACGTGACGACACACGTATTTCGCGTACTGTTTCCGAAGCAAAACTTGCGATGAGGGTTTTCCGGAAATCGACGGCCGGCGATGGAAAAAAATCTAATTGGCTTTTTCGCTGGGGTTGGAAGGTTTCGCTCCTCGCTCTGATTGGTGGCGGTGTCCTTGCCGTCCTGATTTTCTATTCCGCCTGGGCTCAAACGTTCGACATGAAAAAGGTGGGCCAGATGCCGGAGCGAAACACGGTTTTTGATGTCGATGGAAAGATTTACAGCCGGTTGGCCGGGGCGAACCGGCTCATTGTGCCGTTGAATGAAGTATCACGTACTTTCATCGACGCTCTGCTTGTACGCGAAGACAGCCGCTTTTTTGAACATAATGGCATCGATTGGTACGGGATTGGCCGTGCCCTCATTCGCGACATCTTGAGCGGTTCGGCCCGGGAAGGGGCGAGCAGCATTACCCAGCAGTTGGCTCGCAATTCCCTTCCGCTCGGCGGTCGCACCATCAATAGAAAAATTCTCGAAGCGATGGTCGCCCTCCGCATCGAGCACGAATTCACCAAGCAACAGATTCTCGAGCTTTATGTAAACCGGATTTATTTCGGAGCCGGATGCTACGGCATCGAGACTGCATCGCAGACTTATTTCGGAAAGAGCGCATCGAAGCTGAACTTGTCCGAATCAGCTGTCCTCGCCGGTTTGATTCGAAGCCCGAACCGCTTTTCGCCTCTGCGGAATCCGGACGGCGCCGCGACCCAGCGCGATGCGGTTCTAAATCGCATGATTGAGTTGAAAAAAATTTCCGTTGGCCAGGCCAACGAAGCCAAAGCAACTCGCATCAATCCGCATCCCAAACGGATGCCGATGATCCAGGAAAACTATGCCATGGACGCGGTCCAACGAGATCTAAACGTGTTGCTCACGCAAGACCAGATCGACCAGGGCGGACTCTACATCTACACCACGCTCGATCCGACCGTGCAGAACGTCGCGACTCAGGCGCTCGAATCGACGCTGGTCAGAATCGAACATCAATCGAATTTTCATCATCCGCTCAAAGCGAATTACAAACCGCCGGAGGAGGGCGAAGACTCCTCGATGCCTTATCTGGAAGGTGCAGTCGTAGTAATCGACAACGCCAGCGGCGGCATTCGTGCGCTGGTCGGTGGCCGCGATTATTCCCAGAGCAAATTCAATCGCGCATTGCCGCCGGCGAGTCGGCAAGTTGGCTCGTCTTTCAAGCCGTTTGTTTACACCCTTGCCTTCACCAATGGTCTTCTCCCGGGTGCGGCTATTAGCGATGGTCCGATTCAACCGGGCGAAATTGAGGGTGCCGGAAATTGGGCGCCCGGAAATTCGGATGGCACCTATGGCGGGATCCAGCCGGCGTCTTACGGATTGATTCATTCGCGCAACACCATGAGCGTGCGCGTTGGACAGTTTGCCGGGATCGATCAGGTCCAGAAAGTTGCGACGGCCCTGAACCTCGGGGAGAAGATTCCGCGGGGACCCGCCATCTACATCGGCTCATTTGAAACGAACCTGAAAGATCTGACCGCTGCTTACACCGCCTTTCCCAACACGGGCGTGCGCAAACAGTCCTATATTATCGAGCGCATTGACGATCAGGATCACCACCCGATTTATCGCGCGGCCCATATTGCCGTGCCTGCTCTCGATCCCAGCGCTGCCTGGATGACTTCCCAGTTAATGGAGCAAGTTCTCGCACGTGGCACGGCCGCGGTGGCCCGTTCGTCACTCGGACTCAGGATTCCGGCCGCGGGCAAGACGGGAACAACGAACGATTACAAAGATGCGTGGTTTATTGGCTACACAACCACGCTCACCTGCGGCGTATGGGTCGGATTTGACCAGCCGACGACGATTATTCCGCATGGCTATGGCGCCGCTCTGGCCTTGCCGGTCTGGGTTCAGATCATGAACAAATCCGCCTCGCGCTATCCCGCCCAGCAATTTCAGCCGACAATGCCGCTGGCAACCGCGACGGTCTGCTCAATGTCCAACGCGCTCGCTACTACTGGCTGCGAAGAAGCCGGTACCGCTTATGACATTACGTTGCCAGTCGATAAGGTGCCGACTCAAACTTGTCAGATCCATGGCGGCGAACCGGCGCAGTTTGCCCAGGGACTTGATAACGCAATTCCGAAAGCAATTCCGAAGCTCTTCCAATCATTCCGGAAATTCTTTGGCGGAAGATAATCACGCGCCGGTAATCGAGCAGGAGAATGAAGAAGAGTGACAAATCTCTCCAGAGCAGGAATTCTTTTTAATTCCACAGTCCGCATTCCCAAATCCGAAATTCCTACTCTCGGATTCCGTCCGCCGAGCTGAAAGAGAGAGTTACGGAGTTCGGCTAAGCATTGTTTGGCCAGGTCTCGCGCCAACTTGGGCGCGCCGAATGCTACGATTACCGTGGTGAACCGTGCCCACTATGGTCGGCTACTCTGTCTTGGCGCATTAGCCCTCTTTGCCGTCCGGCTAGCTGAGGCAAACGTATCGGTCCCAGGCCAGCTCGATGTTGGTTTTGTTCCTAGCCCGGGGACGGACGATACGATCAACGTTGTCGTTCCGCAGCCCGATGGGAAAGTAATCGCAGCCGGCCGCTTTACCAAGGCTAATGGCGTATCACGCAATCGCATCGCTCGTTTCAATTCAGACGGTTCGCTCGATGCATCATTCGATCCAGGTATCGGACCCGACGGCGATATTTTCGCCGCTGTCTTGCAACCGGACGGTCGCATCATCGTCGCGGGCCGTTTCACAATGTTCACCGGCTTCACCCGGAATCGTATTGCGCGATTGAATGCTGACGGCACCGTTGACCCTTCATTCGGATTCAGTGGAGGTATCAACAACACGCCGTTGGCGCTGGCCTTGCAGCAAGATGGCCGCATCATTGTTGGCGGACAATTCAGCCAGATTGATCTGGTCCAGCGTTTCAATCTCGCTCGTCTTAACAGTGACGGGACCGTTGACCTCACTTTCGATCCTGGAAACGGCCCTAACGGTGACGTAAACGCGATCGCCATTCAATCCGATGACCGGATCGTTATCGGGGGAACTTTTATCGGCTATAACGGCTTGGCCCGAGGTGGTGTGGCGCGTGTCCTCAGCGACGGCTCCGTCGATCTCACCTTTGATCCCGGTGTAGGAACGGGCGGTAATGTGTTCGCATTGGCGTTGCAGGCGAATAGGCAGATCGTGATCGGCGGTCGCTTCGCTCAGTACGCTGGGAATAACCGCAGCTTCATCGCGCGGGTGAATGACGATGGCTCACTCGATTTGGGATTCAATCCCATTCCGAATAACTGGATCCAAGCCATCCTTTTGCAGCCGGACGGGCATCTCATCATCGGCGGTTTGTTGACCAAGGTGAACGGCTTCACCCGAAATCGCGTTGCCAGGTTAAATGTCGACGGCTCGCTCGATACCTCGTTTGATCCAGGAGCGGGCTTTGCTGGATCGCTCACAAACGATGCCACCCAGGTGCGCAGCCTCGCCCTGCAGCGGGCTGACCGCATCGTCGTGGGCGGCACCTTTACCAGCTACAACAGCGTCACGCGAACTAATATCGCACGCTTGTTTGCCGGAGAGGCCGCGTTGCAAAACATTTCCGCGCGGGCGCATGTGTTTACAGGGGAGCGTGTTCTTATCGGTGGTTTCATCATCGAAGGCGCCCAAAGTAAGACCATTCTGATTCGCGGAATTGGACCGTCGCTCGCGAGTTTTGGAATCGCGATGCCGTTGGCTGATCCCGTCCTGGAACTACACGATCACACCGGCGCCTTGATTGCCTCTAACGATAA
>QHNB01000242.1 GCA_003217965.1 Verrucomicrobiota bacterium
ATAGACCAGCGGTGCGTCGATAAAGGCATTTTCCCACGACAAATGCCGCGGCACGAAGTTACCGACAACGGTAGCAAACTTACCGATTTGAAGGGTAAAGCGGCCGTCTTCCCATGGCGTCACACGCAGGGCGTATTCATCGAGGCGGACGGCAGCGCCGTGATTGCTCGGATCGAACCCACGATCGAGTCGCGATTGTACAAAGAAGTAAATCTGCGGCCCGACCTGGGCGTCGAGGAAGAGCGTCAGGCGCGGGTTGAAGAGATTGTCGATCTTGCTGTTGATGAGTCCGGGCGCTGGTTGTTGGAAATGATAACCCTCGAGGTCGACTGTGCCGCTCAATTTGGCCCGAAGATTATCTTGAAACGCGGTGAACGTGAGCGCGCTGTCGAGCCGATCAAACAGATCTTCGACCTCAAAGGCGCGAGCGCTGCAGGCGAGGAGAAAGAAGCCGAACGCTCGCAGCAGCCGCATATGAATTTAACTGCTCAGTCCGGCGCAGGTTGCGCTATGGGAAAGCACACCTCAAACTCAGTCCAATCGTTTTCAGAACACGCCAGTCTTATATCGCCACCGTGTAGCCGTGCCAGCTCACGAGCCAAATTCAGCCCGAGCCCATGGCCTGAAATTCCAGAAACTGTCCCGCTGCGGCGAAACCTTTCGAAAATGTGCGGTTCTGCGTCGGGTGGGATCCGGCGTCCGGTGTTGCCGATGGTTAGCAAGACGTAAGCAGCGTTCTGCCGCGCGCTTACTCGAATACGACCGCCCGGATAATTGTACTTTCGCGCATTCTCCAAGAGATTTTGCACAATGAGCGATGTGTAACGTTTTTCGCCCACGACATTCAAATCCATTGGGAAATCCTTTTCGATCTTCATATCGGCCGAATCAGGAACCCCGCTAAGATCATCCAACCATTCATTGATCAGCTGACTGAGATTGACGGACTCGGATGCAATCTCTAGGTGGCCCGCCTCCATGCGCGAGAGAAGGAGAAGGTCGTCGATGACGCCAGCTAAGCGATGCGTCTGATGAATGAGGGAAGAGAGTTCCTCGTAAACTTCCGGCTTGAAGTCTTCGCGCGCCAGCAATGTCTCAAGGCCGATTCGGAGGATTGTGACCGGACTCTTCAACTGATGTGAAGCGTCGGCCGAGTATCTTGTCGATCTTTTCAATTTTTCACTTGTAGAAGCGAGAGCGGCCTCGGCACGTTTTCGTTGGACGCGATCTTTCTCCGAATTCACCGCCAATTGCTCCACCGGCTTTGAGAAACGCACCGCTACAAAATTGCTGGCCACGAGACCGCCCAGGAACAACAACACGCCTGCGCCGCCAATTTGCCAGCGCAGCCGATGCAACTGTGCAATCCGGCCGGCCAGTGGGTAAAGGCAGATTTCGTAAGCGGTCGGGAAAAGCGAATTCGGATTGAGTCGTTTATAAAACAGCAGATGCGGTGTGCCGTTTATGCTGACGATGAAGTTGTTTTGGGCGCGGTCGCCCTTAGTGACCGCGTCTCTTACCTGACCCGCGAGAGCGTCTTGAGCAGGCTTCTGAAGCGATGGTAAATGCAACTGGCCGTTTACCCAGATCCCGCTTTTCATTCCCGCGCTTTCAGGCTTGGCTCCGAGCTCAAATGGTTTGAATCCAACGACGAGGGCGGAAATAACGTCACCCGTCTCCGTGGAAAAGATCGGTACTGCCACTACTTCATGAATAATCTCGTTTGCAGGACCAAGATTCTCGCGGACATAGCCGATCTGTTGCGCTTCGGATAATTTGTTCAAAGCTAACTGCCTTTCAGTTTCTGAATTCAATTCACCTACATCCCTCGGGTTTGGTGGGGACAAAACAGCTCCGTTGCTGTCGAGAAAACGATAGAATCTCGCGTGGAGAGAGTTCGCTGTTGCGGCCGGGGTTGGTTCTTCCCCTTCCATCAGATCGCGCAGTTCATCCTTGGCGGTCGGATATAATAAATCGAGGGCGTTATCTTCGAGCGCTGCATGAATCCGGGGCTTCGACGCCAGTGCGCGGCAACGTTCGGCCAGCGCGGCGTGGCGTAATTCCTGAACTTTGTGCAGCCAGGAAAGCTCGGCTTGGAATTTCTGCTGCAAATCGCGCCCCGTATTCGCTACGACGTTGCGCTGAGCAAAATAAAGTCCGAGAGCGGTCAGTCCGGAAACCACGAGCATCATTGCGGCCAATAACTTTGTCCGGAAACCGGCCACGCTGCGCTTGTTTGGGCTGCTTGTGGAAATCATGGGAAATTGACGCGGAGCATATTGCCGTTTTTCAATTCTACGGATTGTTCGCGGGTGGTCTTGCTATCGACCCAGGCTTTGAGTGTGAAATGACCAGCAGGGAGACCGGTCAATCGAAATTGTCCTTCCGCATTCGTCATAATAAAATAAGGAGTGTCGAGGACCAGAATGAGCCCACGCATGTGCTCATGAATATCGCAGCGAAGTGTCACCAATCCCGGCCTGTCGAAAACCTCCGATGGGATCGGCCGCTCTTCCGGCCGATATCGACCGAGATCGAATCGCTTTGCCGGCGAATACGAAAAAATGCTGTGATATGTATCGTCCAAATTAGGAAATTCCACCCTGGTGCCGACTTGGACCGGTAGGAGTGATGGAACGAAAGTTAGATCCTTTTGCGCGACTTGTTTGGTTGAAGGTGAAGCCGGTCTTGCGAAGGAGCCATCGAGATAAACCACTGCCAACGGCGGCTGAGTCGAGAGAACACCGCCGCGCGTCACGATCTCATAGCGTTTCGCCATCACCGGCGCTGCGTGTGTTTTGGGCAACTCCACATGCCCCTCGATAACCGCGTCCGCGAAAACCGGCACAGGAATCAGAAAAAGAACGTTGACCGAAATGAGGCCGCGCCAGCCCATCACGTTGAAGTTAACAGTCGTCGCCTAGGTGGGAAAGTGTGCTTGCGGAAAAGGTAAACGATCTCGCAACTTGAAGAGGAGCCAGATCGAGCGGAGACGGGTACCTACCGTTTCCGTTTTCACTCGACCTGGTAAGTCAGAAAGCATTCCTCGCCGATGACTTTCATGTGGACCAGTGAGCAGTGAACGGTGTGTGGCAAGAAATCGGAATTCACCCCGGTTAGCGTCGGCGCCTTTTTCCCACCGAAGAGAAACGGCGCGACAGTGAGATTGAGTTGATCCACCAGCCGCAATTCTAGCAGCGAACGGAATAAGGCTGGTCCGCCTTCGCAGGCGACATATTTCACGCCGTATTCAGCACGTAATTGGCGCAGCATTTGGCGGAGATCGATCTGGGGCGATTCGGTCAAATGCAGGATGGCTCTTTTGCTCAATTGCTCCCGAATCCGGCGCGGCATTCGAGTTGTGGAGAAGATGAGAATTGGTGCGAAATCCGTTTGAAAAATATTCAGTGATGGATTGATGCGCCCTTTGTTCGAGACGATGACCCGAATTGGGTAGGCGGGTTGCCCGCGGGCGATTCGCTGCGCCCGCAGATCCGGATGCGGAATTCCCAGGCGGACATTGTCGCGTTCAAGAGTGGTATGACCAACCAGGACGGCATCGCCAAGCGCGCGTTGTTTGATCAGATGAAGTTTGTCCTCGCGCGAGGTGAAATCGACGGTGCCACGATTTTTGGTCGTGAGTTTGCCGTCCACCGTCATGGCAAAGGTTGCGGCGACGAATGGCCGTGGCCGCCGGCGTTTCCCGGCACGCGGCTTACTCCGCGCGGCTGATTTCATGCTCGAGGCTGGCGACATCTTGTTGCATCTCGCGCAAGGGAACGTGACGTTTCTCGCCGCTTGGTTTGTAGAAGAAGTAAACCAGCCCACCGGGAATGCAGCAGAGAAGAATGATGATAAAGCTCATTGAACCGATAAGTACGGCAACAGCTTCCGGTACTCCGCAAAGGCCGTGCAACATCACCTGCAAAACGTGTTCGCGCAGACCGACGCCGGCGAAGCTGATCGGCATGGCCGAAATCGTGCGCTCGATCGGCATGACGGCAAAGAAGTCAACCAACTGAACGCCGGCGCGAAAAGCATAGGCGACGCAGAGAAAGGTGGCGAAGGTGGCGAGGTGCGCGATGAGCGATGCGCCAAAGGCAAGCAGCGTTCCCGGCCAGTGGCGAGCATAGAGATGATAGGCTGCCGAAGTTTCCAATAATTTTTCGCGACCTGGGAATCGGGTTGGCAGATAATGAAAAAGATTAAAGCCGCTGATCACGAACGTCGAAGCGAGGCTAAGGATTGACACGCCGAGCGTAATCAACAGGAAGTAAAGATACCCGCGTGTCTCGGGCTTTTGCGCGAGCCAATCGTATCGCAACAACACGAGCACGCCCGTAAGCGTCACCAGTGCCACCAGTCCGATTAAGCGATCGAAAAGCACCGCGAGCAGAGCACCAGCCTTTTTCCGCGGTGTTTCTTTGAGCAGCAGATAGCTTTTGATGATATCACCGCCGGTTCCTCCCGGCAGAAACTGGTTGTAAAACATACCGATCAATGACAATCCGGCGACGCGCGGCAGGCTCAGAGAGATGCCCTGAACCTTCAATAAGATTTGCCAGCGAACAAAGGCCGCGATTTCTACCACGAGATAGGTAACAATCGCGATCCCGACCCAACGATAATCAGCCAATTTCAACGCGACCACCATTTGGGCGCGCTTACCTGGATCGTGAAAGACCCAGTAGAGCACCGCGACGGTGACGCCTAGTTGAAAAACACCGAGCAAAACCTTTTTCATTCGCCAAAACGCTCTTTCCAGATCGCGCGTGACTGCGCAACTTCCTCGGCGCTACCTCGCGGACTGAGCTCCCACACAATCTGACAATCGGACGGCAGGAGATGAGCGAGTGGCTCGAGTCTCATGTCCCCGAAAAAAGGTGGTTGATGGTCCCGCGCCGGCCATTTCACATCCTGCATATGGCAACCGAAAGTCCGCGGGGCGATCGTGCGCAACCAGTCCGCGTGATCGAGAAAGCCAAGGTTTTCTTTAATTTGAACGTGACCCATATCATGCCAGTAACCGACGTGTGGCGCCGCGATTTGTTCGAGCAACTCGGGTATTTCGCGCTCCGACGGAATCTCCTCGTAGCCGCGGCAGCGTCGGGATAGCAACTCGCCCTTTTGTGCGAGAGCAATCAGCTCGTCGGTAATAGCGTTCATCGCGACCGAGCCCAGATGAAGAACCACAAAAGGCGCCTGCAATCGGGCCGCCAAATCGATTGTTTGTAATGTTTGCTTCACCGCACGATCTCGTTCGGATTTGTCCAGAGCTGACATTTGAAAGCAGTCAGGTGATGCGCTTAGTACTTCCACCGGCAGCGGACAAAAATTGTGGAGGCTGCTGAAACGGACTTCGCCGGCATCAAACATTTTTTGAATACCGGGAAGCAGTGAAATGCGAATGCCATGGCCAAGCTCGATCAGATCGAAGCCGAGCGCTTTGATTTCGCGCAGCATCTCCTCGCCGGAAGTATGACGATGGGAATTCCAGGAAGTGGAAAAAGCGATCATCGCGTGAGTTTCACGCGACTGGAGCTGGTTGCGCTTGTGCTTCTGCCTCCACTTCGGAAACTGGCGTGCGGGGCGCTGCGCAAACGGTGCGCCCAGCAATATTCATCACTATGACCGCCAAAATTCCGAAAAGGATTGATGAAACCATCAGAGCGGTCCGCATTCCGATGAGATCTGAGAGTCCGGTTGTGAGCAGGCCGGCGATTGGCATCAGTCCAAAAAAACTCAGTCCAAAAACCGCAGAGATACGTCCGCGCAAGGGCGCGGGTGCACGTTCTTGAACAATGGTTCCGGCCAAGCCGAAATTGAGCGACAGAGCAATAGCGAGCGTTCCCATTGCAACCGCGGTGAGAAGAAAACTATTCGTTCGTGACATGCAAAACAGTGCCAGCGCGACGAAGATGACCGCGACTGTCATGAAGCGAAAGCGATGATTGCGTGCGACGCTGAGCAAGCCGAGCGAGCCAGTTAACGAGCCAATGCCAGAGATTGCCATCAGTAATCCCATTCGATCCGGGCCCAATTGGAGAATGTTGCGGACGTAAAGCGGCAGCATGACTGAAAGAAATGGGAAAATGAAAATGGTAGTCAGCGCAATGAGCGCAATCATGGAGAGGATGGTGCGATCGTGGCGGACGTATCGCAGCCCCTCCTTAAAGCCGCTCCGGCGCTGCTGCTCTTCTTCCGCGGTCCCGGGGGGCCGCGGCGGCAGGGTAGCAAGCGCAATAATGAGTGCGAAAAAGGAGGCCGCATTCGCAAAAAACGCGGAAGCGGCGCCGAACCAACCAACGAACAATCCGGCCAAGGACGGGCCAACCAGGCGCGAGCCATGGAAAACAGAACGATCCATTGCGATGGCGGCTGCAATTTGATCGCGTCGGACCAACTCCGGGACGAGTGCGGAAATGGCCGGCATTTCGAATGCGATACAAATCCCGAGGCATCCCGCCAAGAGGACGACATGCCACACATGAATTCGCCCGGATGCAACCAAGGTGCCGAGGGTGATCGCGAGGACGGTTTGCACGATTTGCGTCCAGATTAGGATTCTGCGCTTGTCGTAGCGGTCCGCCGCCGATCCACCAATCATCGTTAGAGCCAAGGTCGGGATACCAGCGGCAAAATTTACCATTCCAAGGAGGAGCGCTTTGTTGGTGAGCGCACTCATGACCCATCCCTGTGCCATTACCTGCATCCACGTACCCGTGTCCGAGATAGCGGAGCCGATGATGTAACGGCGGAATGGTCCCGGACGCAGAAGTGCAAGCATTCCGCGACGTGTTGCTGGAGAGTCCGTGCTCATTGGGTGAAACTGATACGTGCGACGCATCGCCGAGGCAATGGATCAGGCGCGATGTTTATCAAGGGTGTGGGCGGAGATGATTCGCCCAGATTAGGAGGATCACGAGGAGGCCGAGAGCGCCGAGAATGATAGCGAGAGCTTTTTGAGTGTCTTTAGACATCAGCGCCAATGTTGGCGGCGAAGTGGCAAGCCGTCTATGTCTTTCCGTTTGCGGGGGACTTACCGACATTGCCCACCGGCCGTCGCTTAATTTCGTCCACTGGGACAATCAGAAATGCGTCGTGCCTTGAAATAGTTTTCGGGGAAGTGAGAAATTCTGAACTAAACGGCTTAGATGCGCCTCTGATTCGTTACCTTATGCACGGAACCACACATTTATTGAAATATGCGCATTGATCGATTCACGCAAAAAATGCAGGAAGCATTGCAAGCAGCGCAGGAGATCACCTCCCATGCGCAGCAGCCGGAGATTGGAAACGAATCGTTTTTACTCGCATTAGTGGACCAGGCCGAAGGTGTAGCCCGGCCTCTCTTAGAGAAACTTGGGGCGGAGCCAGCGGCGCTGCGCTCGCGGCTCGAGGCAGATTTGGCACGGCGGCCGAAAGTGCAGGGAGCAAGCTACGAACCGCGTATCTCGAACGATCTCCGCCGCACTCTCGATGCCGCCGAACAGGAGATGTCGAAACTGCGCGATGAGTATTTGAGCGCCGAACATTACTTGCTCGCACTGGCCGCAGATAAATCTGACGCCGGCAAAGCGCTGAAAGATCTCGGTGTCACTCATGCCAAGCTGATGCAGGCTTTGCAACAGGTGCGCGGTTCCCGGCGTGTGACCGATCAAAACCCGGAGGGCAAATATCAAACCCTGGAGAAATATGGACGCGATCTGACTCTCCTGGCGAGGCGTGGAAAAATCGATCCGGTTATTGGCCGCGACAACGAGATTCGTCGCATCATGCAAGTGTTATCGCGCCGGACCAAAAACAACCCGGTCCTAATCGGCGATCCAGGCGTGGGCAAAACTGCCATCGTGGAAGGGTTGGCGCGCCGAATTGTCTCTGGTGACGTGCCAGAATCGTTGAAAAACAAACGGATTGTCGCGATGGACATCGGCTCGATGATTGCCGCCGCCAAGATTAGCGGTGAATTTGAGGTTCGTCTCAAGGCGTTTCTGAAAGAAGTCACCGACTCGCAGGGTGAGATCATTCTCTTCATCGACGAGCTGCATACCATCGTCGGAGCGGGAGCAGGCGAAGGCGCAGTGGATGCCTCGAACATGCTTAAGCCGCAACTCGCTCGTGGCGAGCTGCGCACGATTGGCGCCACCACTCTCGATGAATATCGCAAATACATCGAAAAGGACGCAGCCCTGGAACGTCGCTTTCAACCGGTCTTCGTCGACGAACCGAGTGTCGAGGACACAATCGCGATTTTGCGGGGACTGAAGGAGCGCTACGAAGTGCATCACGGAGTGCGCATCCAAGACGCCGCCCTCGTTGCCGCCGCGGTCCTTTCACACCGTTACATCAGCGATCGCTACCTTCCAGATAAAGCGGTCGATCTGATCGATGAAGCGGCCTCGCGATTGAAGATCGAGCTCGATTCCATGCCGACCGAAATTGACGTGATCGAGCGCGAGATCATGCAACACGAGATGGAGCGGCAAGCATTAAAAAAGGAAAAAGATCCCGCCAGTAAAGAGCGCCTCAAAAAACTCGAGAAAGAATTGAGTGAACTGAAGGAGAAATCGACTGCGCTCAAAGCGGAATGGCAAAAAGAAAAAGCAATTCTCGACCAACAACGCAAACTGAAAGAGGAACTCGATCAGGCGCGAACGGAGCTGGAGCGTGCCCAACGACGCGGAGAATTGGCCCGCGCGAGCGAGCTGCAATATGGGAGAATTCCCGAGCTCGAAAGAGAATTAAAAGAACTCGAAACCGCGCCCAAACAAAAACTGCGGTTGCTGCGCGAGGAAGTGACGGAGGAAGACATCGCGCAAGTTGTTTCGAGCTGGACGGGAATTCCGGTATCGCGATTGCAGGAAGGCGAACGGCAGAAACTGCTTCGACTCGAGGATCACCTGCACGAACGAGTGGTTGGGCAAGACACGGCGATTAAGGCCGTAGCGAACGCCGTCCGTCGGGCCCGCGCCGGTTTGCAGGATCCGAATCGCCCGATCGGCTCGTTTATTTTCCTCGGACCGACCGGAGTTGGAAAAACCGAACTCTCCCGCGCGTTGGCTGAATTCCTCTTCGACGACGAGAACGCAATGATTCGCATCGATATGAGCGAATATATGGAGAAGCACACGGTCGCGCGTCTGATCGGAGCGCCGCCGGGTTACGTCGGATACGAAGAAGGCGGACAACTCTCCGAGGCCGTCCGGCGGCGACCGTATTCCGTAGTGTTGTTCGATGAGATTGAAAAGGCGCAAGCCGACGTTTTCAACGTCTTGCTCCAAGTGCTCGATGATGGACGCATTACCGACGGACAGGGGAGGACGGTCGATTTCAAAAACACGGTGATCATCATGACGTCCAATATTGGGAGCCAATATATCACCGAGGAGGAATCGAGCGCCGCCCGGGAGCGATTGGTGATGGATGCGTTGCGCGCGCACTTCCGGCCGGAGTTTTTGAATCGTGTCGATGAAATCATCATCTTCGACCGACTTACCGAAGACGATCTGAAGAAAATT
>QHNB01000243.1 GCA_003217965.1 Verrucomicrobiota bacterium
AACATTCATGCTTCCGGGAATCATTCAGACCAGTCGCAAGCAGGGGATGCAGTTGATGGATGACACATTGATCGAGCTATTCGGCCGGAATTTGATCACAGCCGACGAAGCACTGGCTCGGGCGGAGCAGAAAGAAATCGTGCGGCAACATTTGGGACGACGCTGATGGCATATCTGAATCAATTTTTGCAGACGGTTGTCAAAGAAGGAGCGTCCGATCTGCATATTGGCCAGGGGCAGCCACCGAAAATGCGCCGGAACGGCGATATGATGGCGATGCGTCAGGAGCCGGTGCTTCGCGATGAAGCGATCCTGATGCTGAGCGAAGTCGCAGGACCTGAAAATTGGAAGTTTTTCGAGGAACGCGGCGACCTCGATTTTGCCTATGAGATGGATGAGAAATCGCGGTTTCGCTGCAATTACCTCAAGCAAACTAACGGTTACGGAGCTGTCTTCCGTCTGATCCCGACTGCGATCGCTTCCCTCGAGGACCTCGGCATCCCGCCGGTGGTCACCGAATTCGGCCACTTACGCGGCGGACTCGTTCTCGTTACCGGCCCGACTGGTTCCGGAAAATCGACCACGCTGGCGGCGCTGGTGAATTACATCAATGAAGGATTCTCGCGCCATATCGTCACGGTCGAGGAGCCAATCGAGTTCGTGCATCAAAGAAAACGCAGCATGATCACGCAACGCGAGGTGCCCACTTCTGCACGGTCATTTCCCGAGGCACTGAGGGCGGCTTTGCGCCAAGACGCTGACATCGTGCTGGTGGGCGAGATGCGCGATCTGGAGACGATTTCGCTCGCGCTAACCGCGGCCGAGACGGGATTGGTCGTTTTCGGCACCCTGCACACCAACAACGCGCGCAAGAGTGTCGATCGCATGATTGACGTGTTTCCGCCGGGACGGCAGGCGCAAGCGCGCACTATGCTGGCAAATTCCTTGCGCGGTGTTTTGGCGCAATTGCTTCTAAAAAAGGCTGACGGTTCAGGGCGCATCGCCGTGAACGAGATCCTGATCGCGAATGCGGCGGTCGCAGCCATTATTCGTGAAGGAGCGACGCAAAAGCTTCAGGACGTGATCGTATCGGGCCGGGCGCAGGGTATGCAGTTTATGGATGATGCGATATCGGCCCTTCTGGAAAAAGGAATTGTCTCACCGCACGAGGCGTTTATGAAAGCAATCGACAAAAATCGATTTAAGCCATTCTTGCCGCCGGAAGAAGCGGCTCTTGGCAATGCCACCGGCGCCGTCCCCGAGGATGAGCAGAAAACGCCCGGTGATTTCACGAAGCCGAGAAGGCCTCTTACCAGGTTGTCACGTTGACAACGGGAAAGTCGAATGCTATCGGTCGCGCGACTTTGGAGGGCGCCGTTTAGCAAGATAATTGCTCGGAATTTGGTATGCTACTGAACAGTCAGGTGCTAGTGCTCAACCGCCTTTGGCAGGCGGTGAACATCTGTTCGGCTCGCCGCGCTTTCGCTCTTGTGTATGCCGGACACGCACAAGTTGTCGCCGCGGATGAGGCGAACAATTTCCTCACTCACGACTTTGATAGCTGGCGCGATTTTTCGGCGCAGGCGCCGGAGAACGAGATGGTGACAACCATTTCATGGAAAATCCGCGTGCCACGCGTGATCGTGCTGCTGCTGTTCGATCGCTTGCCGAAAAAGGAAGTAAAGTTTACCCGGCACAATGTTTTCGAGCGGGATAAGAACGCCTGCCAGTACTGCGGAGGCGTTTTTGATCGCAGCGATCTAAATCTCGATCACGTCTTGCCGCGCGACAAAGGCGGCCTTACCACGTGGGAGAATGTGGTTTGTTCGTGCATTGAGTGCAATACCCGGAAGGGAAATCGTCTGCCGCACGAGGCCCATATGAGGTTGATCCGTAAGCCGAAGCGGCCGAAGTGGCGGCCCTTTGTGCAGGTCACATTTACGAGCCAGCAACACGAGCTTTGGCGGCACTTCGTCGATCTGGCCTATTGGAACGTCGAGTTGAGCGACTAGGTGGCCTGGTGACGCCTAGCGCGAACTGATTGCCGTCGCGGAGCGTGTGGAGCGCAGCGCGTCGAAGATTGGTTGCGGATAGACACCAAATACAAAAATAGCCGCCATGAGCGCGATCATGGCAGCGCGCGTAACTGGTTGAATCGGTATGGTGTCGCGGGAAGTCGGTGCATCCCAGTAAATCGCACGCACGACTTTGAAATAATAGTAAAACCCCGCGGCAACGGCGATCACGCCAACAACGACCAGGCCGAAGTGGTGCTCGGTGATCGCGGCATCGAAGACCAGAAATTTCCCAAGGAATCCCGCAGTGAATGGAACTCCGGCGAGCGAGGCCATGGCGACAAGCATGGCAAAAGCGAGGAAGGGTGAGCGCTGAGAAAGTCCGGCGAAATTTTCGAGCTGATCGCCCGCGCGTTGTCCCACGAGTACGAGCACGGCAAAGCTCAACAACGTCATCAAAAGATAAGCGACCAGGTAAAATGCAACCGCACGCCCGGAAAAGGAGACAACTGCAATAAGCAGATATCCCGCGTGCGCGATGCTCGAATATGCCAACAAACGCTTCACGTTTGTTTGGGGAAGCGCGGCCAGGTTTCCGTAGATCAGAGTCAGGATCGCGATAGCGACGAGCAGCCGGCGCATTTGGGGCAGAATGAGAAACGGCTCCAGCACGCGGAGCAGAACGATGAACCCCGCGGCTTTCGAACCAACGGACAAATACGCGGTCACTGGCGTCGGAGCGCCCTGGTAGACGTCTGCTACCCAGATGTGAAATGGCACCGCGGCGATCTTGAAACCGAGAGCTACGATAACGAGGACACCGCCGAAGAGCGCGGCATTGGGCTCAAAGCTTCCTTGCCTGAAACTCAGAGTAATCTTTTGCAGGCTGGTCTGGCCGGTCGCGCCGAAAATCCAAGTGATGCCATAGACGAAAAATCCGGTAGCGAGGGCGCTAAGCACAAGGTATTTCACTCCGGCCTCGAGCGAAGCGGGATTGCGCCGGGCAAAGCTGACCAGCACATAAAACGAGATCGTAACGAGCTCGAGCGAGACAAAGATCAAGACAAAATCGATTGCCGACGCCATCCACATCAGACCGGCGCAAACAAAAATAGGGAGGGCAAAGAATTCGCCGAGCCCAGCCTGCAATGTCGCTCCCTTAATCAACCCAGGTAGTGATGGGGCAAAATCGATCATCATTAGCAGGACGACGGCCGTGGTGACGAGCGCAATTCGCTTGAAAAATATGGCGAGAGCGTCGGCGGAATAAAAATTCCAAAGCGGTGCGTGATCGATAGCCAGCTGCGGTGCAACGAAAAACGTCGCAACAAAAATCGCTAGCAGCCCGACGACGCCGACATAACCGAAAATGCGTTTGTCGAGTCTTTCCGCGAAAGCTTCGACGAGGAGAACAATGATGCCGAGCACGACGGTGGCAGCTTCCAGACTGGGCGCGTAGATCATCTGCTAATTGCGAAATAGTCGCTGAACACTGGCGAAATTTTTTCCACGAGCGTTTGCGGGAAAAATCCGAAGAAGACCGAAACTGCTATCAACATGCCGGCAGCAAAACGGAAACTGAATTTTAAGTCGCCGGTGGTGATTTCTCCCTCAGCGGGAGTGCCGAAAAAAGTGCGGCGATATGCCCGCAGCATGTAGACCGCGGACATGACTACCCCCCAGAGGGCGAGGACAGTTGCCCACTGAAAGGCGCGAAAATACTGATAATCGAATCCGTCTCGGAATGCGCCGAACACAACCATTATTTCGGCGGCGAAATTGGCGAAACCTGGCAAGCCGATCGCAGCGAATGCGCCTAGTCCAAAAACAAAAGCCGCCACCGGCATTGATTTTGCCAACCCGCCGAGAGCGTCGAAATCGAGCGAAGGGACCCGTTTTCGGATTTCCCCAGTGACGGCGAAGAGCAGAGCGATGGAAAGGCCGTGGGCGAACATCAAAACTGCGGCCCCCGTGACACCGAGCAGGTTTGCGCTGGCAATCCCGAGAAAAATGTATCCCATGTGCATGACACTGGAGTAGCCGAGCATCCAATCGAGCCGCCGTTGGGCAATCGTCACCAGGCCGATGTAAATGATATTGGCAAGCAGGAGCGCGAGGAGAAGATTCGACCATTGTCGGGCCGCATCGGGCAGTATCGGAAGCGCAATTCGCAATAGTCCGTAAA
>QHNB01000244.1 GCA_003217965.1 Verrucomicrobiota bacterium
CAGCTACTCTCGCATCATTCCACGCCCGCAAAATTTCTTCCGCCTGCGATGATAAAAAAGTTGCACCTGGATACGAATGCGAAGGTCGCTCGCACACCGGAAGCGGAGCGCGAGATGATCCTCGCGTTCACGCCGGCGCTCGAGCTTTTGCAGCACGCCGGTAAACTCGGCGTGCTGTTACTACAATTATCGCCAGCCTTTTCGCCGCGCAAACATGAGTTGAACGAACTGGAGCACCTGCTCGAGCTAACCCGCAAATTTCGCGTGGCGGTGGAATTGCGAAATCGAAACTGGGCTGAAGGCGAGCAGCTGGAACGCACTATCGAATTCTTCCACGAATGGAACGCGATATTTGTCAACGTCGATGCCCCGCGCGAAAACCATTTCACAATCATGCCGAGCGATATCGACGCAATTACGAATCGCGACGTGGCGTATCTGCGCCTGCATGGACGCAACGCAGAAGGTTATCTGACCGGCAGGACGGTCGCAGCGCGTTTCAATTACAATTATTCGGCTGCCGAAATCGCGGAGGTGGCCGAGCGGACGCAAAAGCTCGCGCGCGAGGCGAAGGAAGTGCACGTCGTCTTTAATAACAACGCGCGCGATTATGCGCCACACGCCGCGCTCAGACTTCGAAAAGCGCTGGGTCAGCTCGTAGCATCGCCGCCGCAGACTGGCGAACTGTTTTGAGCTAACCTTGCGCGTGGAAGAGAGAACTTTGCACGACGGTCCTCGCTTACCCGCTCCACTAGCGCGCCTGAAACGATGGCTGGCCGCGCATCACATGACGCTGATGACGATTGCAGACAGCCCGCATTCAATCGCCATGGGATCGGCCATTGGGATCTTTTTTGGTTTTACCCCGCTTTGGAGCATGAAAACTCTGCTCTCGATTGGGGTAGCTTGGCTGCTTAAATGCAATAAAATCGCTGCGGCCATTGCCGTCACATTGCACGACGTCATCCTTCCCTTAATGCCGGCGATTTTCTGGTGGGAATACAAGGTCGGATACCATGTCCTCCATGGAACCAAACCCCGGCATGTTAGGATCGGTCACGTCTCGGTCTGGGATTATCTTCACAGCGACGTTTTTGTCCGATTGGTTTGGCCTACGCTGGTAGGATCGCTTTTTCTCGCGGTGCCAAGCGCAATTGCCGCCTATTTCATCATGCGGACACTCGTCGATCGCGCTCGCAGCTGTGGGAATTCCAGTGAGATCGAGGAGTGATTTTCGCTCCGGGACGGCACGATAGTTGCATCAAAATGGTCGCGCGCTGAGTCGTGCTCCGCCAGGAGCAGGCATCTCGCGAAGAAATTATGAAAGCTTTCATCGCTATTTTGTCCGGGTTGTTGCTCTGCTCCTGCGCGGATATGTACGTCACCAGAAGCCAGGTAAACGGGGGCCGCGTTGCCGCTCCTGTGGACGCGAAAGATTTTGGATCTCGCGTCCGGATGATTACAGCGAATTGTGGGGTCGGCGCTTATGGGCCGAGCGCGATCTATATCCGGCCATTCTGCATCGACACGGCAGTTTTTACCGGGGATCAAGCTCAGAGCGAAGGAGAATATCCGATCCGTAAGGCACTAGCGCCGATCGAGTTTGCACAAGATCTTAAGGAACAACTGGAAAAAATCGCCCCCGCTCGCATTCTCAGATCCAACGAGATTCCTCGGGTCGGCTGGCTCGTTGATGGCCAATTTACACTCGTCGATGGCGGCAATCCCGGTGGCAGGGCACTACCCGGTCAATTTGGAATCGGTCAGTCTAGGCTCGCAGTGCGGGTGCGGGTCACCGAAGTCAAAAGCGGCATTGTCCTTTACGAATTCGACATGGTGGGCGGAAGTGACCTGCAAGGCAAGCTTGGCACCGTCCGTGCCAGCGGCTTGGGTCGCGCCATCCATTTCGACCTCCAAAACGCGGCGGAGCGCGTTTATCTGACTCTGAGCACGAACCCGTATCGCTACGGCGCGCGTGCCAATGTCAGCCTGCCAGAATAATTGGCCGATCCGATTCGGTTGCGAATCAGATCACGCTGGCTAAGGTGCTGCCGGTTTTCCGAGGCAGTGATTGTTGTGCGCAAATCTCTCAGGATCGTTATCGCATTTTCCGCGCTCGCCACGATAGCGCAGACTGCCTTAGCAGCGACACCTTCCTATTTAGTTGTTGATTCACAGACTGGCTACGTGCTGGTCGAGCAAGGCGCCCGTGACAAGCGTCAGATCGGCAGTCTTACAAAGATTGCGACCGCGTGCGTGGTCCTGGATTGGGCCGAGAAAAAAGGCGGAGATCTCAACCAAATCACAAGCATTCCCCCGCAGGCTTTTGTCGGTATCGAAAAGAACGAGATCGGTTTTCAACCTGGGGACACGCTCACGCTCCGCGACCTGCTTTACGCTGCCCTTGTACAATCGGACAACATCGCAGCCAGTACGCTCGCCTACCACGTCGGCGAGACGCTCCAGTCGCTGATGCCAGCCGCGCCGAGCTCGAAGATCACGCCCATCGGAACGTTCGTGGCTCAGATGAATGCTCTGGCCAGACAGCTAAATATGGATCGAACGCGATTTAGCAATGCGACCGGCTTCGATCAGAAGGAGCGGCCGATGCCATATTCGTGCGCGATTGATCTTGCCCGACTCACGCGTTACGCGATGAACAAGGCCAGCTTCCGCTTTTATGTTTCGCAAAGAGAGCGCGAAATTTCCTTCAATCGTGTCGGCAAACAGATGCATTCTGTGTTGCGCACGACCAACGATCTGCTTGGCAAAAATGGAATTGACGGTGTCAAGACGGGCCAGACAGCGCGCGCTGGCGAATGTGTGGTGCTTTCGGCTAATCGCGAAGCAGAAGTCGTTAAAGAAGGGGAATCGGCCCTTATTTTCCCGCGTCATTTAATTGTCATCGTGCTAGGCAGCACCGATCGATTCGGTGATGGGGACCGCCTCGTCCGGCAGGGCTGGCAAGCTTACGATCAGTGGGCCGCAGCGGGACGACTGGTCGATCCGAAAAGAAGATTGTAAATTCACCGCGAATGAAACCGCGGATCGGAGTGCTCACGAGTGGCGGTGATTGTCCCGGCCTCAACGCTGTGCTACGCGGTGTGGTCCTCGCCGCGGAGAAGCTCGGCTGGGAAGTAATCGGATTTCGGGACGGGTTTGAAGGTTTGCTGCCGCCCGGCGATTACGCCGTGCTCGATCGCAAATGCACCGAAAACATCATGCCTTTGGGCGGAACGATTATCGGGACCACGAATCGGGGCCATTTCATTTCCAAGGTGGCAGCGGGGGATCGTGCTGTAGTTGCGACGGAGGTAATCGAGAAAGCGCGTAAGGTTCTAGAGGAAGCGCGTGCCAACGCTTTGATTATCGTGGGCGGTGACGGATCGATGACCACTGCGCTTCAATTGCAGCAGGCAGGGATCAATTGCGTTGGCGTGCCTAAAACTATCGATAACGATCTTGAGGCAACGGCGATGACATTCGGTTTCGATTCCGCGGTCGATGCTGTGATGGATGCACTGGATCGACTTCACACGACCGCGACCAGCCACAAACGCGCGCTCGTCGTTGAAGTGATGGGCCGCCACGCTGGCTGGATCGCCCTTCACGGCGGATTGGCTGGAGGTGCGGATATCATCTTGATTCCCGAAATTCCCTTCGACTTCGAGAAAGTGGCGGACGCTATTCGAGCGCGTGATGCCGCTGGCAATCTCAGCTCTCTTGTGGTCGTGGCCGAAGGCGCGCGGCCCAAGAACGGAGAACAGGTGAAACGAGAGACGAAAGAAGGTGAATTTCGCCTCGGCGGCATGGGCGACATCGTGGCCCGCGAAATCGCGTCTCGCACCGGCAAAGAAACTCGCACCTGTGTCCTTGGGCATTTACAGCGGGGCGGGGCGCCGACGACGCTAGACCGGATCCTTGGCACGCGCTTTGGGGTCAAAGCAGTTCAGTTAATAAATGAAGGTCATTTTGGTTCGATGGTGAGCTATCAAAATTATCAAGTTCGCCATGTCCCGATCGCGGACGCGGTTAATCGTTTGCGGCTCGTTCCGCCAAACGGCGAGATGGTGCAAACCGCCCGCGATGTCGAGATTTCCTTCGGCGATTGACGCGGTAGCGGCGGTCTGTGACCGTCGAGTTCTTAAATGAAAATCGTTCTCGCGTATTCCGGCGGGCTCGACACCTCGGTGATTCTCCGCTGGCTTCGGCAGAATTACGACGCGCAAATTATCGCTTTCTGCGCCGATATTGGTCAGGAAGAAGAGCTCGAAGGCTTGGCGGAGAAAGCGCGGCAAACGGGTGCGATGAAATGCATCATCGAAGATCTGCGTGAAGAATTCGCCCGTGACTTTGTTTTTCCCATGTTTCGGGCGGGTGCCATTTACGAAGGACAATATTTTCTCGGTACCAGCATCGCCCGGCCTTTGATTGCCAAGCAAATGGTCGAGATCGCGCTCGCAGAGGGGGCCGACGCCATCGCGCACGGTGCAACCGGAAAAGGGAATGATCAGGTTCGCTTCGAACTCACCGCGGCAGCGCTTGCTCCTGACCTGCGCGTCATCGCTCCATGGCGGGAGGAACGTTTTCGAAAACAATTTCCCGGACGCGCGGAAATGATTGCATTCGCCGAGGCCAACAACATTCCGGTGGCGGCGAGCGCGGCAAAACCGTACTCGATGGACCGCAATCTATTGCACATCAGTTTCGAGAGCGGGATGCTGGAAGACCCGTGGTTTGATGCGAGCGGGCCAGGCGCGCGCGATATGTACAAACTCACTGTCTCGCCGGAAGATGCGCCGGACACGCCAGAGTACATGGAACTCGAGTTTCATCAGGGGAACTCTGTCGCCGGAATGAAAGGGCGCGGTGTTTACGAGACTCCCGGCGGCACCATTCTTCACTTCGCCCATCGCCAACTGGAAACATTGACGATGGATCGTGAGGTAATGCAACTGCGCGACAGTCTGATTCCGAAGTACAGCGCGCTCGTTTACAACGGTTTTTGGTTTTCACCCGAGCGGGAAGCATTACAAGCCTTGGTCACGGAAACGCAACGAGACGTTACCGGCCTTGTGCGACTCAAACTCTACAAGGGCAATATCATAGTGGCAGGCCGCAAGAGCCCGAAAAGTTTGTATGACGCTAAGATCGCGACGATGGAGAATAGTACATCCAGCTACGATCAAGGCGACGCCACTGGGTTCATTCGGCTGAATGCTTTGCGGCTGAAGCTCCGCGCCACAATTCATTCAAAAACAGAATCAAGATAAGCAATTTTGGACCGGCTCGTACGGGTCCCTTCGCTCTCGACAGAGA
>QHNB01000350.1 GCA_003217965.1 Verrucomicrobiota bacterium
GGCGGCACGGCCGAGTAAGCGCGGTCGCGGTTGGCGATCGAGTTGCGGTGGTAGTAATTCAAAACACCGGTGATATTGGTGGTGTCATTTCCGACGCCGAAGATTGCCGAAGTGATGAACTCACCCGAATCTTCGTGCTCCGTGTTGCCGTATTGGACGCTCGCTTCGGCGCCGTTAGCGTAATCGTGACGCAGTTTGATATTGACCACGCCGGCGACGGCGTCCGCGCCATAGGTAGTGGAGGCGCCGTCTTTCAGGATCTCGATTCTATCAATAGCGGCTTGCGGGATGGAATTCAGATCGACGAACATGACGTTGACCAGGCCGGGATTGTTGCCCGTCGGATACGGAGCGACCCGGCGTCCGTCGATGAGGATGAGGGTGGCTCTGGCATCGAAACCGCGCAGTGAAATTGTCGCGGCACCGACCGCTGTATTGGAACCGTTCTCGTTGTTGGAGATCGGAACGACGTTGGCGTTAACGGTCGGAATGCTTTGCAGAAATCGTTCGGTGGTGGGCTCACCCGATTTGGCCATCGTGTCTCGGTTGTAGGTGTCCACCGGGTTTGGCCCGACCTCTTCGGCGGTGGGAATGTTCGAACCGGTCACGATGACGCGCTCTGCAGTCGCTGCAGCCGTCACTCCTGGCGGCGGTGCTGGCCCCACGGCTGCCGGAGTAGGTCCTTGTGCAAATACGCTCGATGCCATGGCGAGAGACATGGCCCAAATTACCGCAGTCCCTTTGCGGAATAATCCCAACCTCGCGGGTTCGAAGTTGATCATTTGTTTCTCCTTTGTCGCGAGGGAAACGGAAAAGCCACTTCCACGTTCTCTGATTTCTCGCCAGGGATGCCGCCAATCGTTCACCGGTTCCACCTCTGATGTCAGCGCTGGCGATAGCGCCAAATACACCGCGCAAGGTCCTGGTCCCTGAAGTCAGAATGTCGAGAATGAGTTAAGAATTGTTAATTCTTGGGCGTCTTAATTGAAACTCGCTTACTGCCCACGTTCGCTCGCTCCTACCCTCGTCGTTTCACCTTCTATGTCGCTCATCCCATTCGCTCCATTCCTACTTTTTGCTTGCAATAATCGCCGTCGAGACAGGCGGCAGCGGATGAGCCTCTGGCGGCGCAAAGCCAGCCCGGCCCAGCATCTCCTGATACTCCGGGAATGTGTAGGCGTCGCCTTCAGGTGTTGTCGCCAGCATAATCAGACTGAATCCCGCCGCTTCCGGGGGAGAGACACGGTCGGGATTAGGCACGAATTCCGCAATCGCGACGCGGCCAGCGCTGCGTAGGGCGCCGTGCACCCGTCTAAGGAAACGCACACAATCTTCCCAGTTGAAGTGATGGAGAAAATTCGGGATCAGCGCGACATCGTAATCGGATTCAAGATCCACCTCGAAAGCGTTCCCGGCGACGGTCCTAAACCGATCCGCTACTCCGGCACGCTGCGCATTCTCACGCGCCACCTCCAGCACCGGAGCCCAATCGACCGCCACCAATGAGGCGCGCGGATACTTCTTTGCGAACGCGATTCCCCACATCCCGTGACTGGCCGAGATGTCGAGTACTTTGCTCGGGCGTGATCCATTAAGCGGCACCATTTCCGCCAGAGCTTGCGATCCGGGCATCATCAATGGTGCCATCGCCCGCGCGAATTCCACCCATACCGGATGTTCCGCCGCCGTCGTTCCCAGTTCTGTGTCTGCCGTGCCGCCCTTACGCACTGCATCCGCTAATTTCTCGAAGCTCCTGGTCAACTCTCCTGAGAGGAGAAACTTCGTCACTCCACCTGCATACGCCGGTGATTTTCGGCTGAGAAACATCGCGCTATCCTGAGTCAATGCATACCGATCGCGGTTCTTGATCAAAAATCCGAGTAGGGTCAAGTAATCGCACAAAATCCGGCTGCCACGCGGCGAGGCACCGCTACGTTGCGCCACCTCGGCGGCGGTAGCGCCGCCTTCGCCAATCGCCGTGAAAATATCTAGCTCTACCGCCGCGGTGATGGCAGCGGTTCGCTGATAAGCGTTGATCGTATCAAAGAAAAGTCTTGGTGAAGGCTCCTGCGTTTCGTCACTCATTTGCCGAGCATATCGAACCCCGTCAGCAATAGTCAAAACCGATACTGGAGCAACGTTGCAGTTTTTCCGTCGCTGTATTTCCGACCTCTTAATTCCTACTTCTTACTTTTCCTGGCTCCTTTGCCGCCGATGTAGTTGGCTACAGCCGGCTCATGGGTGTGAACGAGTCTGGCACCCTCGCCGCACTGGACACACTGCGGACCAATTTCATTAATCCCAAAATCGCCGAGCACCAGGGACGAATCGTCAAACTGACCGGCGATGGAATGCTGGTGGAGTTTCCAAGCGTCGTGAACGCAGTCGCCTGCGCCACCGAATTGCAGCGTCATATGCGTGATCGAAACACCGGTGTGCCACCAGAACAACGCATCGAATTCCGCATCGGCGTTAACGTTGGTGATGTGATTGTGCAAGGGGAGGATATCTTTGGCGATGGTGTCAATGTCGCCGCGCGATTGGAAAGCATTGCCACGCCCGGCGGAATCACAGTCTCCCAAGCCGCGCGCGATCACATCGGCAAGCGACTGGATCTGATCTTCGAAGACATGGGAGA
>QHNB01000211.1 GCA_003217965.1 Verrucomicrobiota bacterium
GCTTGGTTCGAGCACAACCATCGGCGTGCCGGCTTCAATGTCCTGCTGAAGCACGCCTAGAATTTTCTCGAGCCATCGTTTTGCTCGCTCGAGCATTCCGTAGTCGTAGAGCGGACGACCGCAGCAGAGATCGACGTTTGGAACGGTCACTTGAAAACCGGCATCCTCGAGTAATTCCACGGCCGCCTTTGCCGTTTCCGGTTGAAAGAAATTGTTGAACGTATCCGGCCAAAGAATGATTCGCCCGGGGGTAGGGATGGATTCGTGGAGGGTCCGCTGCGCCCGAGCGCAAACGTTACCGCGATTCCGCGCAAACCATGACCTGAAACTTTCGCGTGCGAACTCAGGTAATTTTCGCTGCGGCGCGACGCCGATAGCTTTTTTCAGGAGATTGTTGGTGACGGGCGCGCGATTGACAAAATTCACGAGCGCCGGAGAAATCTGCGCCAGGCGCGACCAAAGATGAATCAGACCGAACGCGTAAGCGTGAATCGGTCGTAGCCGTCCTTCATAATAATGGGAAAGGAACTCGGCTTTGTAAGTCGCCATATCGACATTGACGGGACAGTCGGTCTTACAACCTTTGCATGCGAGACAAAGGTCGAGCGCGTCGAAAACACTTTGGTCGCGCCATCCATCGCCGCGCAATTCCCCGTTTAACATTTCCCACAACAGCCGGGCGCGGCCGCGGGTGGAATGTTTTTCTTCGCGTGTCGCCATGTAGCTGGGGCACATGGTGCCATTTCCGTGTCGGCGGCACTGTCCCACGCCCACGCAGCGCTCAATCGCATAGGAAAAACTGGCTTTGTCGTGGGGAAACGCGAAATGCGTCTTCCACTGCGGCGGGCGGTAATGTTCGCCATAGCGGAGGTTCTCGTCTCGACGCTGCGGCCTGACCACTTTCCCCGGATTCATCTTCCAATCCGGGTCCCAGATTTCTTTGAATTCGACGAACGCTTGCACTAACTCCGTCCCAAACATTTTAGGAAGGAGTTCGCCCCGAGACTGTCCATCGCCGTGTTCGCCCGAAAGTGAGCCGCCGTAGCGAACGATCAAATTGGCCGCTTCATTCGTGAAGTCTAGGTATTTTTGAATTCCGTCATGATTCTTCAGACCGAAATCAATGCGGGTATGGACGAGACCCTGCCCGAAATGGCCGTAGAGCGTGCAGAGATATCCGAACTTGTCGAGCAGCGCCCGAAAATCGCGCAGATATTTTCCGATGTCGTTCGGCGAAACGGCGGAATCTTCCCAGCCTTCCCAGGTGTCCGGCTCGTTAGGAACGCGCGCGCTCGCGCCCAAGCCGGCATCGCGAATTTCCCAAATTACGGTTTCGTGGACGGGATCGTCGATTAACTTCATTTCCGGCGCGTTTGGTTGCGCTTGAAATTCGGCGATCATTTTTTTCGCCGGAGCGTCCGCTTCTTCGCTGGTGTTTCCGCCGAACTCGACGAGCAACCACCCCCTGCCTTTTGGCAAAATTTCCAGATCGCGCGGATGAATGTGTTTGATCTTCATTGCTTCGATCAAGACATCGTCAATTCCTTCAAGTCCGATCGGTTTGTATTTGCGAATTTCCGGGACGTGATCGCCTGCTTGATAGATGTCGGGATAGCCAAACACCACGAGTGCTCGGGCCGGTGGATCGAAAATCAATTCGAGTGTCGCTTCCAGAATCAAAACACAGGTGCTCTCCGTTCCGACCAGCGCTCGCGCGACCTGAAAATCCTTTTCTGGCAAAAGATCGTCTAGATTGTAACCGGAGACGCGGCGCGGAATTTTCGGAAACTTCTGCCTGACGAGCGCGCCATATTTATCTCTCAAGTCGATAAGTTTGCCGTAAATCTCACCGCGACGTCCTCCTTGGTGGACGATTCGCTCAAGATCGGCATCGCTTGTCCGACCGACCCGCAAGATCGTTCCATCGTAGAGTAGGACTTCCATTTCACGCACATTGTCGGAAGTGCGCGCGCCGCCGCCGTAGAACTCGGCCATGACCGAATGAACGCCACAAGAGTTATTGCCCAGCATCCCGCCGATCGCGCAGTGACTATGTGTCGCCGGATCAGGGCCAAAAATGAGCCCGTGCTTCTTTGCTTCTTCCTGCAATTGATCGAGCACCACGCCCGGCTCGACGCGGGCCAGTCTTCGCTCCGCATCAATTTCAATAATGCGGTTCATGCATTTGGTGAAATCAATGATCACGGCCGCGTTACAACATTGGCCGGCCAAGCTCGTGCCACCCCCGCGACACGTAATAGGGGCCTGGAATTTCCTGCAAAGGCCGACGGCGGCGATGACGTCATTCTTGTCCTGCGGAATCACAACGCCGATCGGAACCTGTCGATAGTTGGAACTGTCGGTCGAGTAAAGTGCCCGGTCGCCATCACTAAAGCGCACTTCGCCGCGAATGGTGGCACGCAGCTCACGCTCCAGCGCAGTCGCATCAACAGAAACCGGTTTAACTGATGCGATATTTTTCGGCATCGGATTCTTTCAATTCTAGGCCCATTCCTGCTCGGCCAAGATCTACCCGCAATGCGCCGCCGATTGGCTCCGGATTGCCATCGAAAAATATTTTTTCGATGCGAACGTGATCGTGAAAATATTCTGCGTGTATCATTGGTTTGGCAGCGCACCCGATATGCACATGCAAGGCCGGCGCGCAATGCGCGGACAGCGGAATCTGATATGCTTCGCACAAGGCAGCGGCTTGTAAAAAACCGGTGAAACCCGCACAACGCGTGGCATCGGCTTGCAAGATATCGACCGCGCCGGCTTCGAGCATTCGTTTGAAGTAGATAAGATCGTAACCGTACTCGCCTGCGGCGATCTTCATACGGGCTGGGGCATGGTCGCGAATGAAGCGCAAACCTTCGAGATCGTCGGACGAAACCGGCTCTTCGAACCAGGTGACATCGAACTCAGAAAATTTCTCTGTCTGGGCGAGTGCCAGGTCCCGCGAATACGCGCCGTTGGCATCGACAAAAAGGGTGACATCTTGTCCGATCGCTTCGCGCACGGCGCGAATGCGCTCAATATCCGCGATCGGATCGCGACCGATTTTCATTTTTACCATCGATATCTGTTGTTTGCCCCAGCCGCGCAGCTGTGCGCACAACTTGTCGATTGTGTAGGAAGTGAAACCACCGCTGCCGTAAATCGGGATGGAATTGCGTACCTTCCCGAAGAGCTCGGCCAGCGGAAGATCGAGAAGACGTGCTTTCAAATCCCACAGTGCAGAGTCGATGGCCGATATCGCCAGCGAACAAATTCCGGGTCGCCCGAGGTTGCGGATCGAATGCACCATCGCGTCCCAGCAATCTTGGATCGCCATCGCGTCGCGTCCGACTACGATTCCTTTCAAACGATCGTCGATTAATTTCGCGGTCGCGGTGTCGGCGTAAGTATATCCAAGCCCGCTTTTTCCGCCGGCGGTAAGATGGACGATCACGATGATCGTGCTGTCCCATTCGTAAGTTCCATCCGATTCGGGCGCATCAGTCGGAATTTGATAGGCCGAGACCGACAAGTTCTCGATTTCTACAGATTGGTCGCGCGAACTTCTCGCGCTGCTCAAAACGCTCTGTCTGGTCGAGTATTTTTTCTCCTGATCGGATGCGCCTCTCATTTGCGATATTTCCAAATGCGGCGCGTTCGGCGATCGAACCTTACCTGTGGGGCAGAAAGCTTTCGATCGCTTCTTTGAAGGTTTGTTTGATCATGTGGCCTAAATGCGGCTCGCCTTTGATCATTGATTCGGTGAATTTTTTCGCTTCATCAAACGTGATGTGTGGTGGTAGCGTTGGCACTTCCGGATCAGTAATCGCTTCAAGAACGACCGGACAGTTGGCGGTCAACGCTTCTTCCCACGCCGGCGCGATTTGCTCTGGCTTCTCCACGCGAATGCCCCGAAGTCCGAGCATTTCGGCATAACGTGCGAATGCAAAGTCCGGGACGATTTGTGAGGATTCGTATTTTGGATCGCCCGCCATGACGCGTTGTTCCCAGGTGACTTGGTTGAGATCGCGATTTGCCAAAACCGCGATGATGAGGCGTGGGTCGCTCCATTTCTTCCAATAATTCGCGATCGTCACAAGTTCGTTAATCCCATTCATCAACATCGCGCCATCGCCCACGGTCGCGATCACCACTCGGTCGGGAAATGCAAACTTCGCGGCGATGGCGTAGGGAACACCAGGTCCCATGGTCGCGAGATTTCCCGAGAGCGATGCCATCATGCCACGTCTAATTTTTAAATCGCGAGCAAACCAGTTTGCAGCGGAACCGGAATCCGCCACGATGATACAGTCGTGTGGCAAACGCGGCGATAATTCCCAAAACACACGTTGCGGATTGATCGGCTTTGCCTCATTCATCGCGCGCGCTTCGAGCACCTTCCACCATTCCACGATGTTTTCTTCGATCCGCTGGCGCCATTGTCGGTCTGATTTTTGGCGCAAAAACGGAATCAGCGCGCGTAATGTTTCCACGCTATCGCCCACCAGATTCACTTCCATGGGATAGCGAATGCTTAAAAGTTTGGGGTCGATGTCGATTTGCACCCCGCGGGCCTGACCTTCTTTTGGTAAGAATTCTGAATACGGAAAACTGGAACCGACCATCAGGAGCGTGTCGCATTCGCTCATCATTTCCCAACTCGGTTTTGTTCCGAGAAGTCCGATTGGGCCGGTACAAAACGGGAGGTCGTCTGGAATCACCGCTTTGCCTAACAGTGCTTTCGCCACACCCGCCCCGAGAATGTCGGCGACTTCAATGACCTCATCGGTTGCATGCAGCGCACCCGCACCGACCAGCATCGCCACCTTTTCGCCGGCGTTGAGAATGTCCGCAGCCCGCCGGAGATCGGTCTCGTTCGGCACGACACGCGGCGCAGCGTAACGTCGTTTGGAATAATGATACATGTGACCGTGCGTTCCGCTTTGGCGGTGCGAATGGCACGATCAATCAAGTGGCGAATTGCGGCCGGGCTCGATGCCATGTGCACGTACTCGTGGGCGACATCTTTGAATAAAGTGACAAGGTCGACCTCCTGTTGATAATCACCGCCGATGGCAGCGCGCGCCTGCTGCCCGACAATAGCGACGACAGAGGCGTGGTCCATTTTCGCGTCGTAAAGTCCGTTGAGCAGATGGATCGCGCCCGGACCGGACGTGGCCAGACAAATACCGACTTCGCCGGTGAACTTGGCATGCCCGCAGGCCATGAATGCAGCCATTTCCTCGTGCCGGACTTGCACGTAATCGATCGCGTCGCCCGCGCGGTCGATTGCACCGATAATGCCATTAATGCCGTCGCCGGGATATCCGTAAATGCGACGAATGCCCCACTCGCCGATTCTCTTGATCAAAAAATCGCTCGTCGTCTCAGCCATCGGTCAAAATCAATGTTAATCACAGGGAAAAGCGATCGTGCTCAGCAGCGCGTTCGCGGCTTGGCGCGAGTCGAGCCGTGTATGCTGAACCACCACCGGCACATCCGATTCGATTAAGCTTGAGTAATCCGTATCCCGCGGAATTTTTTCAGGTTCATCGAAATCATTGAAACGAACGTGTCTCGTGCGCTGCGCTGGCACGCTAAAACGGTATGGCCCAACTGGGTCGCGATCTGCGAAAAACACAGTCAGACAAATATGCGCATTTCTCCCGATCGCCATCACAACAATAATTCGCACCGACAGAGCTGATCGGCTGCGCGAATACCTTGGCGTCGTTGGCCTTTACGCGCGGACGGATCGTCACTCAACTGCACGATGAACACCGCACGTCAATGATCCAGCAAGCGCTTTGAATCCGACCGGAACGCAGTCCGCGTACATTTGCTTAGGAAGGCGAGAGCTCGCCAGCGATCGTGTCATTCAATTTATCGCCAGCAATGTCACCTAAATTCGCGAATCAAGTTCTTATTATTTACAATGACTTTAAATATTCGATCAGTGCGCTCTTTTCTGAATCGCTCAAGCTGATTTTCAGCGGTTCCTCGTAATGATCGACAACTTCGCGCAGCGTGGCGAACCGGCCGTCGTGATAGAAGCCGCCCTTCTGGTGCGCCCAAAGACCAGCTAACGGAGCAGTCCGATACTTGTGCGTGGGCGATCTGTCGGCTTGAAAAGAATCCACCCCCACCTCTTCCGGAGTGTGCAAATTATTACCTGGTTCGGTGAAAAGCGGAGGCACGTGGCACGTGGCGCATTTACCCTTGCCTTCAAAGATTTCCTTGCCGCGAATCGCCGCTGTTGCGTCAAAACTGCCCTTCGGAGGTTTCGGCGCCCCAATAGCAAGTTGATAGAAATGAAGTGCCGCCAGCTTTGCGGTAATCATGTCGGGACTGCCGCGCGTATTACCGGCACCGCTCTTCGCAGCTACGGGGTATTGGGTAGCATCACTGAATCTTGCGTCGAAAAACGTGCCTGATCCATGCATCTCGGTCCCAGCAACATAAGCATTCCAATACGGAACCGATCCGAAACCAGTCCAAGTGTGCAGGTTCACGCCCGCCAGTCCAAAAGCCGGTGGAATCAGTGTGCCTGCTTGCCCGCCATCGGGCCGCATTGCTTTGCCATCTTTGTCGATCTCTGCGTCGAACCGACCGGGTCCCCAGCTGCTGAGGACCTTCTTCAAAGTCGCTTCATCGACGCCAAGAAGATCGGTGAGCGGCTTTAAGTTCGGAGCGAGCGAAACGATCGCGCCAACATTTAAGTCTCGATTTGGCCAACCATCGAGTCGCTTTCCGATACCCGGCGCGAATGAGTCATCTACAGTGGAGTGACAAACGGCGCACCGCAAACCCACCGACTTTAAGTTTCCCTTTTGATCAAAAAAGCCTTTGACCCCGACCACCGCGTCCAATTTGAGCAGGGCAACGGTGGTTGCGGGATCTCCGAGATCAACCTTACCGGCCCTCATTTTAGTTACCAACTCTGTAGGCAACGCGTCCGCATCCACTTTTAACCCGACGGAAAGCGCCGTTTTCGGGCTTAGCCCGTCTCCCACGCCTCCGTTTTTCTCCCCCGTAATAGCTTTATGAAGCTGAAGCGCATCACCCCAAAACGTCTCACTGCCAAAAGTGTCGAATCGAAAGATGCGCCTCCCTTCCTCAAGCATCTTTTTCGCATTCGCTTCAATTGCACGGTCGTTTTCCGACAGCTTCTGTGTAGACGCCTTCTGGCTTGCCTTGGCTTGATCAGCGGCGCGGAGTCGAGCACCAGCCAGTAGGCCCAATGCAATCAGGAAAGCGGCCAGCAGACAGAAAACGAATTTATGAATGACGCGACGCTGGAAAATTGCAGTTGAGGGCATGGTTCATTCCTTTCGCGATTCGGTTAAGCAAGCGTCTTAAGCCACTTTGGGCTCCACTATTCTTTCGACCATGCTGACGGCACTGGCCGCAATTAGTCAAGATATTTTTAGGCTTATTGAAGTAAATTGACTTATTCAGTTCTCGCATGAAGAAAGGAAAATCTTGGCTATGGCAACACGTCGTATGCAGCGGACGGGATGGAATAAACGATTACTGGCGTCGACGCGCGGCCGAATTCTCGCCCTGCTGCGAACAGAAAATCGCACCGTCAATGATTTAGCGGCGGCGTTAAGCCTAACGGATAACGCGGTGCGAGCACACTTGCTCAGCTTGGAACGCGATGGGGTTGTGCAGCAGCACGGTACCCGCCGCGGCACGCGTAAACCGCATGTCACCTACGGCCTGAGTGCAGAAGCGGAACAGATCTTTCCGAAAGCCTATGGTCCCTTGCTGAATCATTTCATTACCGTCCTTTCAAAACGGCTCAGTCCTCGCGCGCTCCGAGCTACGATGCGGGAAGTTGGCCGGAATGTGGCTGAAGATCACCTCGATCGATTAAAAGGTCGTAACCGCCGTGAGCGAATCGAGACAGCCCTGAATTTGTTCCACGAACTCGGTGGCTCTGCCAGACTTGATGAGAATGACGGCAAGCAATTCATCCAGGCTCGAAATGGCTGTCCCCTTGCGGCGGTAACTGTGAGCCACCAAGAAGCGTGTTTGATCCTCGAATCGCTGCTTTCGAAAATCATTGGGATACAAGCGAAGAAATGCTGCGAGTACGGCGAGAGGCCACGTTGCTGTTTCGAATTATCGCGCTGAACCGCCGGTCTCAGCCGCGGATGAAATGGTGAACGGGATTCTAAGAGAGAATGTGGTCCCAGCGGTAAGAGGCGGGATTGCGGCCATGTTCC
>QHNB01000212.1 GCA_003217965.1 Verrucomicrobiota bacterium
ATTCCTGTTTCGGTAATGCGAAGCGCCCGGCCGAGCAGTTTGATCTCCTCGGCAGTTTTGCTTTCCCGTTCCGGCCAGAAAAGTCCGTTGCTAGTTTCGAGGGAAACACCGCTGCGTTCGAGTTCCTTGGCGTAGCCTAACGGAAAAGTTGCCGGCACCATCGCGCGTTTCACGCCGCGTTTGTTTAGAAAATGCGCGAGCACTTTCTCGTAGGGCGGCGGTGTTTTCGTGTCGCCCTGTATTTCATGCTCGAGTTCGCTCAACATGACGAACTCGTCCGCTTTTGCCGTACGCTTTGCTCGGTCGATTTCCAAATCGCTCAGCACCAGCGTGCGTTTGCCGTGTTGCTCGAGGAAAATAAAAGGATCGCCGATGAAAACACGCGTCGCGTAAAGCATATCGGGATCGGTGTCGCTCGGCGCAACGATGAGGCGAGCTAGCTGTTTTTGATTGGCCATGAAACCACTGTAGGGCAGCGATTCCTCCCTGCCAATCTTTCCAGCAGGCCACCGGCCAATCGTTTGCCATCTTTTAGTAGGCCGGTTCACCGATCCGTCGGCGGACGATTGTTGTCGTGGAAGGCGATTTCCGCCGCATCCAATTGTAGGGCAGCGATTCCTCGCTGCCAATTTTCGGCAGGCGATGCGCCTGCCCTACAGAAAGCGTTCGGAGTTAATCGCCCCTACCCTCTACGTCCTTCTTCGCCGCACCTCCAGGTCTCGGCGCAAAATCCAATGCAGCAGACCGAGCAAACCGAGGGTGGAGACAATCAAAACGATGGTGTTGAAAACGAACAAATTGATCTTCAGACCAGCATAGCGTTTGTCCTGACCGAAAAAGACATTCGGTTTCCCACCGCGCCGGTAATCGTTCTGCTCCATCTCCGCGTTCGAGACCAGATCGGAAACTTTTTGGTTCTGATAGAGCGTCTCCGCTGTAACCGGACCGTTCGCATCTCTGAAGAGCACGCGATCGAATGGCCGTTTACGATCGAGCACCTGATCGATCTGTCCGAGTAAACGGTCGAGTTCATCGGACGTTTTCGCTTCCAATCCGGAAAGCACAGCCAGCGTTTCCTTTAGATCATTCAATCGCTTCGTTTGTTCCGGAGTCGTTTCGTGTTTGCTGACAATCCCATCGATTTCAGCTTGCGCGCGATCCTGCCGCCGCGTCAGCGGATTCAACTTCGCCTGGGCCACGACCAGCTCCTCATAGGACCAGCGCATAGCGATGAATTCGCAGATGAACGGCACCTGCAGCTTGCTGTCCATCTTTTTGGCCTGTTCGTTTGTCGGATGCTCGCTGAACCAGTGGGTGAGCGAATAAACTAACCCGAGGTTTCGATTCATATCCTCATATTTAATGAGCGCTCCGCCCATGATGATTTGCGGAATGAGAACAAGCGGCACGATGTTGGCCGCGGTTTTGGCATCGGAAACCAGCGACGAAATGACGAGCCCGAGCGCGATTCCTCCCATCGCGGTTAGAAAAACGATGCCGAGATCGATCCAAAACATCCCACGGATCTCGAGGATGTAATTGCCGATGAGCACGAACAGGATGCATTGCCCGAGCGCGAAGACACCGAGTGAGACCGTTTTTGCGAAAACGTAATAGGGCAGGCGCACGTTCAGGTTCCGTTCCCGCTGGAGCACGACCCGATCGCGAATGATGTCGTCGGCGCTATTGGTCAGGCCGAGGAACATTGCCACAATTAACGTCAAAAATAAGAATGTCGGGATCTGATAAGCGGAGGCATAATCGTATTTCCCGCTGTCCGAATAGCGAAGAATCGAAGCGGTCAAAAACGCCAGCACCGGTGCGACCCCAATAGTGATGACCAGATTGGCGCGGTTGCGCAATTTGCTGATGAACGCGCGCTTGAGCAAGGTGCGCAGTTGCGTCCATTCGTCGTGCCAGCGAATGGGCTGGCGCCGTTTCCTTTGTTCCGGCACAGCCGGCAAGGGCGCAACTGGCTCTTTACGCAACGAAACCTGTTTGACGTCCTGGATCAGCCGGAAGGCTTCGTATTTGTCGCGCCAAAACTCCGGCGAATAACGGCGCGCGGGCACGAGCTGTCCGCGATTGTTCTCTTCATAAATGATGTCGCCACTCAAATCCCGCAGCGGCGTCTCCAGCACATCGAAAATAAATTCCGGTCGCGTTGTTCCACAGGACGGACAAGCGCCGAGATCAGCGCCGAATTGATGTTGATGCTCCGCTTCCGCGAAATAGCGGAGCATGTCGGTCGGCGTTCCGAAAAAGACCAGCCGGCCCCCTTTGTCGAGCAGGATCGCCTTGTGGAACATTTGGAACAGTTTCGAGCTCGGCTGGTGAATGGTAACGATGATGATTTTATTGTGCGCCATCGAACGAATGATTTCGATGACGTGCTCGGAATCTTTCGAGCTCAGGCCTGAGGTCGGTTCGTCGAAAAGGTAAACGTCGGCCGAGCCGATCATGTCCAGTCCGATATTGAGCCGTTTTCGCTCACCGCCGCTCAGCGTCTTCTTGAGTGCGCTGCCGACGACCGCGTCTCGCCGCTCGCTCAGACCTAACTCGACTAATTTTCCTTCCAGCCGCCGCATCCGATCACGCCGCGACAAATGAGGCGAACGGATCGCGGCTGCGAACTGCAAATTCTCACCGATGGTCAGATGTTCGTCGAAGGCGTCTTCTTGCGGAATATAGCTGATGTAATGCTTGAGCTGATCGAGATTGGGATAGAGCGACTGATTATTGAGCAAAACCTGGCCAGCCGTCGGCTGGAGTTGTCCCGCAAGAACTTTCAGGAGCGTGCTTTTGCCTGAGCCGCTCGCGCCCATGACGCAGACGAGTTCTCCGCGCGCGACGCTAAAGGAAATTCCTTCCAGGCCGACATCACCACTATGGAACCGGTGATGCACTTCGCTCACTTCGAGGGTGCGGATAATGTTTCGTTCTTCTTCGATGATCCGCTCGGAGAAATTGCATTTCAGGAATTGACCGACATCGATTCGGATGGTGTCACCGTCTCGCAACGGCGCGTTCGTACGCACGGCCGAGTCGCCGACCATGATCGGCCGATCGGATTCCAACACTTCAAGGCTGCCGATGCGTTTGTCGTAATCGCAGGAAATTTTTAGCAGCACGTCACCCGCCGTGCCGGGTGAAAGGAGAATGTCATCGGCCGCGAGCAGGCTCGGATTATTCGAAACCAGATACTCGGATTTGGAAGCTTTGAGCGGGAAGCGGCCACCGAACGCTCGCGCACGCCGGCGCAGATCGATCAGGTCCAGTTCGCTATCGGTATGGAACAGGATCTTATCCTCGAGCGTCGCTTCGACCCGCGTGCCCGCCCGCAGTTTGGTGCCGTTGAGCTCGGCATCGACGTCGCGCAAGGCGCGCACGCGCACCTTTAAACCAAACGTGACTTCAAGCGCACTTTCGCGCGTGCGCGATCGTTCCAACTCGACCTCATCCGAATCGCGATTCACTCGAATGAAAATTTGCGGCAGGGAAACGTTTTTCTTAGCGTTGAAATACTGGGCCAACTCCTGATAGCTGAGCACCTGGTCACCAATCAAAATTCGCTGCCCGGGATAAATTCGGCAAAATCCGCCTCGCGCTAGCGGCCGGCCTCGAACCGAGACGTTTTGCCCGCTGTAGTTTTTCAGCAGGATTAGATCGTGATAACGAAACGCGAGTAGCCGGTCGTCTCCGTTCAAGCTCTTCAACATCACGTCGGACGCGCCGTTATTGCCGAACGAAACCGATTCCAAGGGCGAAGCCCCGCGCTGATAGATCGTCGGATCGGAATCTTCGGAAGCGTTTAGTTGATAAACAATATCGATGGCCTGCGCCGCCATGCCGAGCTGCGACATGAACGAGTAAAACTGGACCACCTGCTCCTGCTTAAGCCCGGCCTGCGAAATTAAATCATAGAGCTGCACGCCGAGCATGATCTTGCGATCCGTGCTCAGCTGGACACTCAGCTTTTGCGCCATCGCCGTCAGATCCTGCTGTTCGTAAAGCGCCTGTCGAAAGAGCTGCCGAAGCTCTGAATAAACAGCTTCCGGATAATCGTAACGCAGGACGCCGAGACTGGAGTCGATCTCCTCTTCCAGCAAAACACCGTCCGCTTTCGAGAAACTCGCCAGCACCTGGATGAGTAGCGGCAAAAGGTTCGGCCCCTCCGACACACTCCGCGGTTTTCGCATGGCACGGCGCATCCAGCGTCGGCCTCGGCGCTGTATCCGGTAGGCAAACGGTGTGACCTTCTGCACCGCCCGGTCGATCCGGTCGGCTACTTGGGTGAGCAGTTCACTCATTGAACTTGAGAGCAATTTTACCCGTAAGCCGCCCTCTACGCAATGCGCATGCCACG
>QHNB01000213.1 GCA_003217965.1 Verrucomicrobiota bacterium
CGCTTGAATCATCGGGGCCTCATCATAAGCACTAGAAGTGCCATATGCAAGCGCAAGCTCGGTATATGAGGCAAAATCCATATGCAAACCCGGCGTTGTAGCTGCTGCCGTCACTGGCGGGAGAACCGAAAACGGGAGTGTGGAGGCCGTCTCTGACCGTTGCTCGATTCGCCTCGACGGTCATAGACCGCCGCTACAAAAATGCATAGGCAAGCCCGGCGCTGTACCTCCCAGCGTTGTAGCCACGGCGCTCTGTCGCCGTGAAAGCGATAGGCAACCGAGCACGCTAAGAACGCCTCGACCGAGCGAGGCGGCTACAGTTCGAACCTCGGCGGAAGGGGTGGGATTCGAACCCACGGTGGGTTGCCCCACGCTCGATTTCGAGTCGAGTGCCTTAAACCGGACTCAGCCACCCTTCCCCCTTTGCGGCGCTCATTATCGGGCGCAGCCCAAGCAATGCAAACACATGGTGTGGCGGCGGTCTCTGACCGCTGCTTGATTCGCCTCGGCGGTCGGAGAACCGCCGCTACAAAATTGCGTCGTTGATAAGACGAAGCCTCATTCGACGCGTAAATTCGATGATATCCTGGGTGTCCTTCGAGCGGGAATAGCTCAGCAAAAAATGTCACAAATAAATTCTTGTTCAGCAGCCGCTTTGCACTGCATATTGTAGACCCGCATGAGCAGCTCCCCTATGAATAGTTGTCACGCGATATTCGCACGATTTCCACAAATGAACGCCCGGAGCTGTTCACTGCTATTCACGCTCATTCGCAGCTCTTAACCTCCTTCTACCATGATCCAACTCAAGCCCAGTCTTACTGCCTCACAATTCAACAAGGATCGTAAATCACGCTCCCGGGCACGACGTCAGGGAAACGAAAAGAGGCGGACGGCTGGGTTGCGATTCAAGCGTGTGTTCAGCGATGCCACGATCTCTCCATTCGAACAGGTGGAGTGGGATCGCCGGACCGCGAAGATCACCGATGACGGAGGCAAGGTCATCTTCGAGCAGGAAAATATTGAGGTGCCCAGATCATGGAGCCCGCTCGCCACGAAAATCGCGGTCTCGAAATACTTTTACGGTGACCTCGCCAACGGCACCGACCCGCAAAAGGGCGGCCGCGAAACTTCGCTGCGCCAGCTGATTCATCGCGTTACTCAAACGATCACGGATTGGGGCATGGCCGATGGCTATTTCGCGAATCCGGAGACAGCGAAGATTTTTTACGATGAATTGACCTGGCTTTGCTTGAATCAGCACGGCGCCTTCAACTCGCCCGTTTGGTTCAACGTCGGGTTGTATCATCAATACGGCATCGGGCGAGGTGCGGGTGAAGGGAATTATTTTTACAACCGTGAGAGCGGCGAAGCCGAGCGCGCCTCGACGCAATACGAATATCCACAGGGCAGCGCCTGTTTTATCCAATCGGTCGATGACACGATGGAAGACATCATGCGCCTGGCGACAAGCGAAGCGATGCTGTTCAAATACGGAAGCGGCACCGGCAGCGATCTATCGACCTTGCGCAGCACCCGCGAGAAATTGAGTGGGGGCGGTAAACCGAGCGGGCCACTCTCGTTCCTCAAGGTCTACGACCAGATTGCGAACGTAGTGAAGAGCGGCGGCAAAACGCGACGCGCTGCCAAGATGAATACCTTGAAGGATTGGCACCCCGACATCGAGGAGTTCATCGACGCGAAACAGAAGGAAGAGAAAAAGGCCTGGGCGCTGATCGAGCAAGGTTATGACGGCAGTTATAACGGCGATGCTTATGGCTCGGTCATGTATCAGAATGAGAATCTGAGCGTGCGGGTGAGCGACGATTTCATGAACGCCGCGCTCGAAGATCGCGAATGGTGGACGCGGCGAGTACGCGACGGTTCACCTTGCGAACGCAAAGACGCGCGCGCGCTGCTACGCAAAATTGCCGAAGGCACGCACGTGTGCGGCGATCCGGGAATGCAATTCGATTCCACCATTCACAAATGGCATACCTGCAAGGGCAGTGGCCGGCAAAACTCGACCAACCTCTTCAGCGAATATCTCTTTCTCGATAACACCGCCTGCAATCTTGCCTCGCTCAATTTGATGAAGTTCAAAACGGCCGATGGCGCCTTCGACGTGGAACGATTCAAGGCCGCCGTCCGTATTTTCATCACCGCCCAGGAAATCATTGTTGATAATGCCAGCTATCCAATTAAGGAGATTGCCGAGCAATCATGACGGGGGAAGCCTACGAACAAAGTGCCCTTCTAGCGAAAACGATGGGGCCGTTTCCTGGTTACCGCGACGCGCGCTGCAGCGGCGTGAGCAAACCGCTCGCAAAAGACAACGTCGATTCCATGCGCGAAGTGATTGACCTCCATCGCGCTGCTGTCGCCGACATTCCCGATATTGATGAGTTTCTGTATTTGAAAGGCGAAGCAGCTCAAACCTGGGACCGAGCAGCGAAACTTGGTAAACGTTATGGCTATCGCAATGCGCAAGTAACGGTGCTGGCGCCCACCGGCACAATCAGTTTCTTGATGGACTGCGACACGACCGGAATCGAGCCCGATATCGCGCTGGTAAAATATAAACTGCTCGCTGGCGGCGGCATGTTGAAAATAGTCAACCAGACGGTTCGGCCAGCCCTGGAACATTTAGGATACGCAGAAGAAGAAATCGCGCGGGTGATCGAGCACATCGATTTGTTCGATACCATTGAAGATGCGATGCCGAGCGCCGACGATGCCGCCGTTATTACGGGCAAGGCGGAAGCGAATCGGCTCTATCCCACCCCACTGCATGCCGAGCACCTGCCAATCTTCGATTGCGCTTTCCGTCCTCATCTCGGCCGGCGCAGCCTCCATTACCTGGGCCATCTCCGAATGATGGCGGCCGCTCAGCCATTCCTAAGCGGCGCAATCTCAAAGACGGTAAACCTGCCCGAGGACGCGACAATCGACGAGATCATGAGCACTTACGTCGAAGGCTGGCGACTTGGGCTCAAAGCGATCGCTATTTACCGGGACGGTTCGAAACGTTCCGCACCACTTAACACGAAAAAGACGAGAGACATGGGCGCAACCTCCGTGCTCGATCCCGCAGCGGAGCCGAAAGATTTGCAAGAGCGCATTCTTGAGCTGGAGGATGAACTAGCGGGACTGCGCGCCCAGATCGATCTGCCCGTGCGTCACCGAATGACCGACACTCGCATGTCGCTTACGCACAAATTCGAGATCGCCGGGCACGAAGGCTACATCACGGTCGGGCTATTTGAGGACGGACAGCCTGGCGAGCTGTTCATCACCATGGCCAAGGAAGGGAGCACCATCGGCGGATTGATGGATACAGTCGGCACACTCACCTCCATTGCCCTTCAGTATGGCGTGCCGCTCGAGAGCCTGGTCAAAAAATTTGCCTATCAGCGGTTCGAACCGAGCGGGTTCACGAAAAATCCTGATATTCGCAGTGCCACCAGCATCACCGATTACGTATTCCGCTGGCTCGGATGCCAATTTATCAAAGGCTACAAGGAGGCGACTTCGCCGAACCGTGGACAATCAGAGCTGCCTCTCAAGGAGATTGCGGAGATGGAAAAGAAGGCGGTCAATCGACCGGTGCCCGATTTGCCGCGAACGGCCGAGAAGGAATTGATCGACGTCATCACCAACCATTCTCCGTCCGAAGGAAATCCGCGCATGCTGGCGAATGGTTATACCCATGCCGACCGCGTGAAAGCGGCGCTCGGGAACATGTTTATGGACATCACATGCTCGCATTGCGGCAGTGAAAAAGTTATCCGAGCCGGCGCCTGCGGCGTTTGCACTGAGTGCGGTACGAGCCAGGGCTGCAGCTGACTAGACGACTTCGCTTAAAATAATTTCGGGCGGGCAGACTGGCGTCGATCGAGGTGCTTTGGACGCCGCGCTTGACCTGGGTTTTCCTTGTGGCGGTTGGTGTCCCGCCGGTCGGCTGGCAGAAGATGGCAAAATTCCGGATCGATACCCGGTTATCGAATTGGCCGATGGTGGCTACGCAGAACGCACTGCGCAGAACGTTGCTGATTCCGACGGCACGCTAATCATTGCTCATGGTCCATTGATAGGCGGAACGCGCGAAACCGTCCAGTTCTGTATCGAGCAGAGAAAACCGCATTTTGTGATCGACCTACAGGCCACGTCTGTCGACGAGGCGATTACACATGCGGTTGAGTTTATCTGCTCTCTGTCATCCCGAGCGAATGCGAGGGATCTCCCATTTCTGCGACCGGGAATGACGATTGTCTTGAACATTGCCGGTCCACGCGCCAGCCAGTGGCCGCAAGCGCGTGACGTCGCGCATGAACTTGTCTCGGCGATATTCCGTCGGTTGAGTGGACATACCCGCCCCGGCGAATACAGTGCGTAACCCACCGTCGGGCACGTTTTAATCATGCCACAAACCGAAGCAGAAATTCAGCGACAGAAGGAAATGCAGCAGGCCGAAGAGCTGCTGTTTAGCGGACGGCAGGAACTCGGATTTGCCAAAGGCTTATTCCACGGAAATTTCGTCGCCGATTGGGTGATGCCGTATCCGCGGCTTGCCGCCGCCCAGGAAACCGAGTTGGAAAGCGCGTTGGCTGAGGTTCGGCAAATGCTCGATCGCGAGCTTGATCCAGACTGGATTGATCGAAATGCAGACATTCCGCGTAATCTTGTCGAGGGGCTCGCTCACACAGGCGTCCTTGGAATGACCGCGCCACGCGAATTCGGAGGCCGGGGATTTTCCCAGATGCAGTGTTGCCGAATCCTTGAGGAAATCGGCAAGCGCGATGCGTCGACTTCCGTCTTCGTCAATGCCCATCATTCGATTGGAATCCGCGCGCTGATTTTGTTTGGGACGCGGGAGCAGAAGGCGCGCTGGCTGCCCCCGCTCGTCACCGGCGAACAACTGGCGGCATTCGCGTTAACCGAGCGCGATGCGGGCTCCGATGCCGCGAATGTGCGAATGACCGCGACTCCGAGCGAGGATGGGTCGCACTTTATTTTAAATGGCGAGAAACGTTACATCACCAACGCGGGCATTGCCCAGGTGTGGACGGTAATGGCGCGAACGCCCGTTCCCGGAAAACCCGGTAAAGACGCGATCACCGCGTTCCTGGTTACGCCGGATATGCCAGGTGTTGAGATGATCAACCCGCGCATGCCAAAACTAGGAATTCGCGGCACGGCCACGGCCCGGTTTCGCTTGAACAATGTTCCCGTGCCAAAGGAGAACATCCTCGGACCATTGGGCAAGGGATTGCGGGTCGCGCTCACGGTGCTGGATTTCGGACGAACGACATTTGGCGCATGTTGCACCGGCGCGGCGAAAACATGCCTCCGCCTCGCCATCGAGCACGCCAACTCGCGTCAACAGTTCAAGAAAACACTGGGCGATTTCGATTTGGTCAAAAAGAAAATCGCGCGCATGGCAGCCGACGTTTACGCGATGGAAGCGATGACTCAGGTCACGGCCTCGCTCATCGACCGCGGGCTCGAGGACTACATGATCGAGACAGCGATGTTAAAAGTGTTTACGACCGAGCGCCTGTGGGAAGCGGTCAATGACGCGTTTCAGATTCACGGCGGCTCCGCCTACTTCGATGACAGTCCGCTCGGGCGTATCTTGCGCGACGCCCGAATCAATCAGATCGGCGAAGGAAGCAACGAAGTCCTTACCTCATTCATTGCGTTGGTGGGGATGCGCGGACCGGGCATGGAGTTCAAGGAAATCTACGACACCATGATGAAGCCGAACATTCAGAGCATCGGGCGCGCGTTTAATTCCGGAATGAACCGGCTGTCGGCCACCGTGCGAACTCCGGGCGTGCCAGTCCGTAGCTCCGAATTGCGCGGCTTTGCCGGACAACTTGGCCGTTTGATCTGGCGCTTCAATGTCGCGGTCAATCGCGCGCTCGTCGTTTACCGCGAGCCGGTGCTCGATATGCAGCTCCTCCAGGAACGAATCGCGGGCGCCGCAATGGAATTATTTGCTTCAACCTGCACCCTCAGTCGTTGGGATGCGGAGTTACAGGCACGCGACCGGAATGGCGAAGTCCGTCAGCCTGATTTCAGCGCTCCGGATTATTTTCTGCGTAAATCAATCCGTCACGCCAAGCAATTGCTGGCGGAGTTAAATGACAACGACGACAAAGCGCTGCTCGCTTCGGCTAACGCCGCGCTAGGAAAGACCGAGCAGTCGGAGCCAAAGCGGCAGTAATTTCCCGATTAGGACACGGGAATAGCCGTGGATTCTAGAATCTCCATTGGGCGGATTCGTTCCGGCGTGACCAGCTCACGCACTTCACTCTGAGCTTCATCTGTAGCCGCCCCGCTCTGTCGGGGCGCCGAAGCGACGCGGAGGCGGGTCGGGGCGTTCCTTTTACTCGCCGGCGACATAGCTGCGAAACATAAGGCTACTGCACACAGGCGTTGTAGCTGCCGCCCGTACTGGCGGCAGAAACGAAAGTAGGAGTTCGGTTTTATCAACTGTGACAAACCGCCCGAGGCGGCATGAAAAATGGTTCAAGAGGTCGCACGGATTGTTCCGCCTGCGATGGATTTGCCCTCACTAACCATTTTGATCCCGTGCTTGAACGAAGAGCTCGGCGTTGCGGCTGTCGTGCGCGAGTATGCGGCAGCGTTCCCGCGTGCGGACATCCTCGTCGTCGATAACGGGTCCGAAGATCGCACCGCAGCAGCTGCTAAAGAGGCCGGCGCTACAGTCATAACCGAGAAGCGACGCGGCAAAGCGCGAGCGGTCGCGACAGCTTTAGCAGCAATCGATACCGACTTGGTTTTGATGATCGACGGAGACGGCAGTTATCCGGCCGAAGGCGCAAGACTCCTGATGCAGGAATATATGCGCGAGCCAGCCGATATGATTACTGGCATCCGCAGCGCACAGGATACGTCACATCTTTTCCGCCCGATGCATCAATGGGGCATGTCGATCTTCGCTACGGTCCTGAACTTGGTGTTCTGGTTTAAGCCGCTGGATTTGTTTTCCGGACTGCGACTTTTTTCGCGCCGCTTTTATCAACACGTTCCTGTGCTCTCGCGGGGATTCGAACTGGAAATC
>QHNB01000214.1 GCA_003217965.1 Verrucomicrobiota bacterium
CTCTACCAGGTCACCGCCGGCAACGGCCGCCAACCAGAATGCGAATTATGAAAACTTTTATCCGCTTCGCGGCAATTTGCGCACTGCTGTCGGCGATCACGACACTTGGCGTTCATTTGATTCCGGGCAGCGAAGTTGCGACGAATTTTGATGAGCGCATCGCGCTGCACACTAACAAACTTTACCTGGCACGTCTCTGGATCGTTCTGTTCCATATCATCATCGTCCTTAGTTCCCTCTGGGGCGTGGCAATCCTGAACTGGCGCCGCGCGCCTGGATGGATTGGATTAGGTTTCGTAGGGTACCTGCTATTCGCTCTTGCTGAATTGTTTCGAACATCTTTGGTGCTGTTTGCGCTGAATCGTGACTGGCGGTCGACTTTTACTCATGCCACCGGTGATTCCGCTACTCAAAATATCTTGCAGCCACTGCTGGCCGGCTGGCCAGGGGTAAACGACGCGCTCTTCTTTCTGCTGGTTGTTGGATTTCTCCTGGGCAATCTGTTTTACGGCATCTCATTTGTATCGAGCCCGCGTCGGTTCGATCGGCTCATTGGAATCATGTTGTTGCTTTGGGCCGGACTGGGCTGTCTCACAGTGTTGCAGCAATATGCCGATGTCCGGTCGCTGCCACCGACACCTGACTGGATCGCGTGGACCTATCAACCGCTAGTACGGGTAGTCCTCGGCCTCTGGTTGTGGAATGCTGTGCCTGTCGATGAGACGGCAATTAACATAGTAATTGAATAGTCGTCCCTTCGTTGCTTAGTTGGGACGAAACGATGGTCGGGGGGCCGCCGCTACAGATTCACGCATGTCATCGTGAGTTGCGGAGACGCCGAAGGATCTCGCAAGATCGAACGAACTTCAATTAGGCGACGGTCAGAAATCGCCGCTACAGACGGTCTCGGGCTTTTGAAGTCAACTCGCGAAAGCTTTCGGAATCAATTCCCTCCTACTTACGCGATGGCGAACTACTCGTGCCGCACATTGCGGAGTGGTAGCTAGTAGAGCGATCGTGGAAGTATTAAATACTGACTCAAAGCAACTACCGAGCTGCCAGGGAAATCAAGGTCGCGTATTGACAGGGTGCGGAAAACGCGGTTGAGAGTTACCTGGTGGCCAGAATTTTAGTTGCCGATGATCAGCCCGATGTGCTCGAGGCATTGCGAATTCTGCTCAAGGGCGCTGGTCATCAGACGGACGCGGTAACATCGCTGGCCGGAGTTTTCAACGCTCTGGAGAAACGGGATTACGCGCTGCTGATGATGGACCTGAATTACACAAGGGACACGACCTCAGGTCAGGAAGGACTCGAGGTCATCCCGAAGTTGCAGGAGATTGACAGCACGCTTCCCATCGTCGTGATGACGGCCTGGGCCACGATTGACCTCGCGGTCGAAGCGATGAAGCGGGGCGCCCGCGATTTCGTTCCCAAACCGTGGGACAATGAACGGCTACTTACGATCGTACGGACACAGATCGAGCTCGGGAGCGCATTACGCAAAGGACGAAAACTGGAAGCGGAAAATCGCTTGTTGCGCGGCGGCGCCCCAAACCTAATCGCGGAATCGCCCGCGATGCGGCCCGTACTGGAGATGATTTCGCGTGTTGCGCCGTGAGAGCGAGCTGTTCGGCCACGTCAAAGGCGCCTTCACTGATGCGAAAACAGATCGGGCTGGACGATTCGAGCTGGCGGACGAGAGCACGCTCTTCATGGATGAGATCGCAAATATTCCGCTCAATCTGCAGGCGAAACTTTTGCGGATGCTCGAGACGGGCGAGTTCGAACGTGTCGGTTCGTCCAAGACTTTGCATTCCAATGTGCGGATCATTTCGGCCACGAACGCCAACCTGCGCGATGAAGTCACGGCGGGGCGGTTCCGGCAGGATTTGCTTTTTCGCTTGAATACGATCGAGATCGCCTTGCCTCCGCTGCGCGACAGGCGTGAAGACATCATGCCGCTGGCCAACAATTTTTTGCGGCAACACGCGAAGCGATATCGGAAAACCTTTGGCGGTTTCGACGAAACGGCGCGTGAACGCCTGATGCAGCATCCGTTTCCTGGGAATGTCCGTGAGCTCGATCATGTGATCGAGCGCGCGGTGTTGATGTCGTCCGGCCCGCAAATCAAGGCGCGGGATTTGGGATTATCGACCGGAGGGGGCGACTCGCGCGGCCTGGAAGACATGAGTCTGGAGGTGTAATTGTAGAGGCAGCGGGTTTCGGCTCCGGTGGTTTTGCAGGCAACACGTCCGGTGGCGAAGCTGCTGCTACAGCAGAAATGTCATTGTGCTTGATGCAGGCGGCACGCCTGCCGCTACAGGCTAAAATGTAATTGTGCATGCAAATGTGAAACGACCGCGCAAGTTGCGGCATCGCATTTCGCATGAGAATCATCTCACCTTGCTGAGCATCGGGGCGGTGATGCCAGCGGCAATCGTTGCGCTGTCTTTGCTTTGGTTCGGCGATTACAGCGCCAAAGTGCAATGGACTCTTACCCTTCTTATTGTCGCAGTCGCGTTTGGGTGTCTGTTCAGCGCGCGCGAGCACGTGATTCGGCCATGGCAGACCACGACGAACCTGCTGGCGGCACTTCGGGAAGGTGATTACTCGATTCGGGCACGCGGCGCGCGCGAGAACGACGCTTTGGGCGAGGCGTTGCTCGAAGTCAACGCGCTCGGCGAAACCCTCCGCGTGCAGCGTCTTGGTGCGTTCGAAGCGACCGCGCTGTTGCGCACCATCATGGCTGAGATCGACGTCGCCGTTTTCACGTTCGATCCCGAGAGAAAACTTCGGCTGGTCAATCGCGCCGGGGAGAATCTCTTGCGGCAGCCGATGGACAAATTGCTTGGGCGACATGCGCGCGACCTGGGGCTCGAAGTCTGTCTCGATTCGCACGAAGATGTTCCACTGACGCTCACTTTCCCGGGCGGAACCGGCCGCTGGGGAGTGAGTCGGAGCACGTTTCGTGAGCATGGTTTGCCGCACGAACTGTTGGTGCTGCGCGATCTAAGCCGAACGTTGCGAGAGGAGGAGCGGATTGCCTGGCAACGCCTGGTGCGAGTTCTTGGTCACGAGCTGAACAATTCTCTGGCGCCGATCAAATCGGTCGCGGGAAGTTTGGAGGATTTATTGCAACGCGATCCACTGCCGAGCGATTGGCAGGAGGACGCCCGCAGCGGTTTAAACGTGATCGCGTCGCGAGCGGAATCGCTTAGCCGGTTTATGCAAGCCTATGCACGTTTGGCGCGTCTCCCTCCGCCGCAAAAGGAAAGAATGAGCGTCGCGGAGGTGGTGGCGCGGGCGGCGAACATGGAAACGAGTCTGCCGGTGCAGGTGCATAGCGGCCCGGCGAGTTCGATCCGCGCAGACGCGGCGCAAATCGAGCAAGTACTAATTAATCTCCTACACAACGCCGCGGAAGCTTCGCTCGAGACTGGCGGGGCGGTAATGATCGGCTGGAAGGAAACAGGTGATTGCGTGGAGATCATAGTGCGCGATGAGGGCCAGGGAATCATGAATTCAACGAATCTGTTTGTACCGTTTTTTACGACGAAACCTGGCGGTTCCGGCATTGGTCTTGCCCTGTCGCGCCAGATCGCCGAAGCCCATGGTGGTTCATTGACGCTTTCGAATCGCACCGACGCGCGAGGAGCAGAGGCAGTGTTTCGATTACCGAAATAAGGTTGTTACGCTGAGCGTAGACCCAGGAGCTCACGAATGTCGGGTCGTGAGATCCTTCGGTCCGAGTCGGACTGACGTCATCTACGCGATTCGGAATGACAGGCGATACGAGGCTTGTAGCGGGGGTCTCTGACCGTCGTCTCTACTTATATATATAAGAATAAGAATCGGGGCTCGGGAGAGCGCCGATTCAGATCCGTCGTCCCGAAAACGGGACGGCAAAATCCCACAGGCGACCCGGTTGTGCACACAGCATTGGTGAAGCTGAAAGCATAAGTCCCTGCATCGGTGCTTGTTGCAACTCAGTCGCAGCCGATGGCACGCGCATTGCACTAAGGGCGAGTGACCCGAACAACTTTTTTGAATCCGGCGAGGTCGCGAACTGCATCTCAAAGGAAAACGAGGCAAAAGCTATGAAACCGAAAATCCCTGAAAAGCATTTCAGCAATTGCGACGATGCGATGGCGAGAAGCACGTTCCCGATCACTGATTACCATTATCACAGCGTCACACTGCCGAATTTCCGCGGCGGTTGCGCTCGGCCGAAGCTCCATTCATTCCGTAACATTAGCAGCGAATATTTTCGGACCGAAGCACGGGGCGAGTTCCGCAATGAACTGATTGCGTTTGCTGCGATCGTCATCACGGCTGCGATCGCGGTGCTGAGCAATATCCACGCGCTGGCGGATTTTCTCCGCGCGATCGGCACCATTTAATCGCGGAACGATGCGACAGAAATCGAAACGCCGCCGCCGGATCCTCTTTGCGTCCGGCGGCGCTCTGGCGCTGATCGCGATTACCTTCGCGCTGTCGCAGTTAAAACCAGCCGTGCCCAGTGTCGACCGCTCGACAGTTTGGATCGATACGGTGAAGCGGGGACCGATGGTGCGCGAAGTCCGCGGTCTCGGCACGCTGGTGCCGGAGGAGATTCGCTGGATACCGGCGAATACCGAAGGTCGGGTGGAAAAGATTTTGATTCGGCCCGGAACGCAAGTGAAACCGGACAGCATTATTTTGGAATTATCGAGCCCTGAACTCGAGCAAGCTGCGCACGAAGCAGAGTCAAAGGCGAAAGCGGCCGAGGCGGAACTAACGAGTCTTCGCGCAACATTACAGCGAGAGCTGCTTGACCAGGAAGCGACCACCGCGCGTGTCCATTCTGAGTACGAACAGGCGAAGATGGAGCGCCAGACTAATGACCAGCTCGCCAAGAATGGTCTGGTTGCCGAGCTCGTCTACAAAACCTCGAAAGTAAAAGAGGCCGAGCTGGCCAATCGCGACGAAATCGAACAGAAACGACTTGCCTTCTCTCGCGATTCGATCGATCCCCAGCTGGCTTCCAAACAGGCGGCGGTCGATCAAGCAAACCAATTGGCCAAATTAAAGCTAGATCAGGTGGAGGCGCTGCATGTAAAGGCCGGAATGAGTGGCGTCCTCCAGCAATTGCCTGTGGACGTCGGCCAGCGGGTGAAAATCGGGGACAATCTCGCGCGCGTTGCCGACCCGACCAAACTGAAGGCCGAAATCAAAATTGCTGAGACTCAGGCCAAAGACATCCAAATTGGAGAGAAGGTGACGATCGATACCCGGAACGGTGTCGTCGCTGGTCGTGTCACCCGTGTTGATCCCGCGGTAGAGCAAGGAACGGTCAAAGTAGACGCGCAGATTGACGGTGAGTTGCCTAAAGGAGCGCGGCCCGATCTAACGGTAGATGGGACAATTGAGCTGGAACGTTTAGAAGACGTGATTTACGTCGGTCGCCCCGCTTTCGGTCAGGAAAACAATACGGTCGGAATGTTCAAGCTCGTCAATGGCAGCAGCGACGCCGTACGCACACCGGTGAAACTCGGCCGGAGCTCAGTCAACTCGATTGAAATCGTGAGCGGTCTTCAACCCGGCGACCAAGTGATTCTATCGGATACGAGCGCCTGGGACGTGCACGAACGGATCAGCCTGAAATAAATTTTACCTCAGAAACCCTACTCGAACCAACCCGCACCGCCATGAACAACGGATCCCACCCTCTTATTCAACTCCAGGACGTGACCAAGGTTTTCCTCACCGATGAAGTGGAAACACACGCACTCTCCGGCATTCATCTCGATATTCGCGATGGCGAGTACGTCTCGATCGCGGGCCCGTCGGGATGTGGAAAATCGACGCTGCTCTCCATTCTCGGCCTTCTCGATACCCCAAGCGGCGGCAGTTACTCGCTCAAGGGTGGAGAGGTCGCGAATTTGTCGTTTCCCGAGCGAGCCCGCATTCGCAATCGGGAGATTGGTTTCATCTTCCAGAGCTTTAATTTGATCGGTGATCTCAGCGTTTATGAAAACGTCGAGCTGCCGCTGACTTATCGGGGAATGAGTGCGGCCGATCGCAAGGCTGCGGTGACAGAGGCGCTTGAGCGCGTCGGCATGGGGCATCGTGCCAAACATTTGCCAAGCCAGCTTTCGGGCGGTCAGCAGCAACGGGTGGCGGTGGCGCGTGCCCTCGCCGGCAAACCGGCCATCCTACTGGCCGATGAACCGACCGGAAACCTCGATTCGCGCAATGGCGAAGCAGTCATGGATTTGCTGAAGGAGTTGCACGCGGGCGGGGCGACCATTTGTATGGTCACGCACGACGCGCGCTTCGCCCAGCATGCCGATCGGACGGTGCATTTGTTCGACGGCCGGGTCGTGGAAGATAATCGGATCGCAGCGTAACGAGAGAGCGCCGTATGTGGAATGACATCCGTTTCGGCGCGCGGATGCTGGTTAAGACACCAGCGTTCACCATCATTGCAGTCTTAGCGCTGGCGCTCGGCATCGGGGCCTCGACCACGATGTTCTCGGTTATCAACGCACTTTTGCTCAAACCGTGGCCTTATATTCAGGACCAGGACCGCGTCCTCTACGTCAGCGAGTATTTCCAGAAGGCAAATAACAGCCAGGACAACGGGGTCGCCTATCCGGATTATCTCGATTTTAAGAAGCAGACCACAACGTTGGAAGGAATCGGCGCGACCAGCATTGCGACGATGATCCTGAGCGGTGGGGAGAAACCGGACCGCTATCTCGGAAGTTTCATTTCAGCGGACGCGTTTTCGTTCCTCGGAGTGAAACCGATCCTCGGCCGGACATTTCGCGCGGATGAAGATCAGCCGAGCGCAGCTCCGGTCGCGTTGCTGGGCTACGAAGTATGGAAAAACCATTTTGGCTCGGACCGCAACGTCGTCGATCGAGTTGCGACCATCAATGGCAAGCGCGTCACCATTATCGGCGTGATGCCGAAGGGATGGCGGTTTCCGGAAGCTTCCGATTTGTGGATGCCGCTGCAGAACACGGGAAAGGAAAATCCTCGAGGAAATTTCAACTTTGACGCTTTCGCTAAAATGAAGCGGGGTGTTTCGATTGAAGAGGTTCGGGCCGAGTTGCAGGCAATCGCTGCGCGTATCGCTGCGGACAACCCGCAGACGAATACGGGATGCAGTGTGCGCGTAAAATACTTTCGCGAACAAGCGGTGAAGGATGCGAAGCCTCTCACCGTGCTGCTGATGGGTGCCGTTCTTTTCGTGCATCTAATCGCCTGCGCCAACGTGGCGAACTTGTTGCTTGCGCGGGCGGCGTCGCGGGAACGCGAGATTGGTATTCGGCTCGCGCTCGGGGCCGGGCGGCCAGTTATTGTTCGGCAATTGTTGGCGGAAAGCGTGGTGCTCGGCGCAATTGGGAGCGCACTTGGTTTGCTATTCGCGGTCTGGGGCATCGATCTTGTCATGCACTTGATCCCGGTGGAAATCCCCTACTGGATCCGGGTCGATTTCGATTGGCGCGTTTTTATCTTTGCCGTCGGGCTCGGCCTTGGGTCGGCTGTCTTGTTCGGGCTTTTTCCGGCACTGCAAGCTTCTCGTCCCCAGGTTGTTGACGCGATTAAAGAAGGAGGACGCAGTGGACTCGGTGGTGGTAGAGGTCAGCGCGTGCGCAATGGACTCGTCGTAGCCGAAGTGGCGCTTGCGTTGGTCCTCTTGGTGGGCGCCGGATTGATGTTGCGCAGTTTTCTCAAACTACAAGCGACCGACATCGGAACGGATCCGTCGAATACACTCACTTTTCGCGTCGGTTTGCCACCCACGCAGTTCAAACAGGAAGATGCGGGCCGCTTTTTCAGCGCGCTCATGCCGAAGCTCGCCCAGATCCCTGGCGTAGAATCAGCTTGCGCCACGTCTTCGCTGCCGGCTTCGGGCAACATTGGGGTTAATGCGCTGATCCTCGAGGGTGAAGCCGAACCCCAGCAATTACAGGATGCTCGCTTGTCGCGTGCGGTTACAATTACGCCTGGCTATCTGGCAACGGCGCGGATCACTTTATTGAGGGGCCGAGACTTCACTGAGTCGGATAACGAAAAAAGCCAGCGTGTGGCAATGATCGATGAAGAGGCCGCACGTAAATGGTTCCCGAACGCCGATCCGATCGGCCATCAAGTGGCAGTTCTGGAAAAGCCAGGCGAGTCGCCGAAATGGGCCACGATCATCGGCATTGTTCGCAACGTCATTTATGATCGGCTGACGGAGCGGCGCGATTTTCCCTGCGTCTATGCTTCAGAATTCCAAAGTCCCGACTGGTTTCTCTCCGTTGTGCTGCGAACCAAGTCCAATCCGCGGAGTTTCGCTAATCTCGGGCGTATGGCGGTGCTTGCGGTGAATAAGGAGATTCCAATCTACAAAGTGAAAACCATGGAGGATGTGGTCAGGGAATCGTTCTGGGAGCGCCGATTTTTTGGGACGCTTTTTACGGCTTTTGCCGGGCTGGCGTTGTTTCTGGCAGCCATCGGGCTGTATGGCGTGATGGCCTATTCCGTTCGGCAGCGTACACAGGAGATCGGTGTGCGAATGGCTCTCGGTGCACAAACTGCCGATGTGCTCCGCCTCGTTACTGGCCACGGCATGCGTTTGATTGGCGTTGGACTCGCGATCGGCGTGTTCTGCGCGTTTTTCCTGACCAAGCTGTTGCAGAAAAGTTTGGAAGGCATTTCTGCTCATGATCCGGTGAGCTTCGGGATCGTGTCGACGGTATTGTTCGTGGTTGGCGGTCTCGCCTGTTATTTGCCGGCCCGTGCCGCCACGCACCTCGATCCAGTGGAAGCACTCCGTTACGAATGA
>QHNB01000215.1 GCA_003217965.1 Verrucomicrobiota bacterium
TAGTATTGTTCGTACCCCGGACGATCACCGTGTAGCTTCCTGGTACGAGCGTGGCGAGGATCGCCGATTCTTTTGGATCCAGAGGAGCGAGCCCGATCTGCTGAATTTGGGCGGCATTCGAATTGTTGACCTGCCAGTCGTCATTGAATCCGATGGGCGCGCCACTTGCATCGTGCAATTCCAGGGCCGGATCGGCCAGAACGTTAGTCAGCTGAGACGATCGCAGCGACGGACCGATTGCACGAAAAACCAGCGTCTTCGATGCACTACCTGCGACGATAAACCCGCCAATAAGGACGTTGTCGCCCGTGCCTACGTTCGCGCGGGTGGAGATATCGAAAAGATGGGGCGGGTTGAATAGGCCGAGTACGCTTACACTGGCTGTGCTGCCAATATAGACTTTGCCGTTGGCAATGGTCGGAGTGATGAATTTATTGCCCGGTCCTAGATTATCGCGCCCGTTGGGCGCGTCATTGGTAGAGTAAAGCTGCGTCCCAAGATTGGCCGCATCGAAGGCGTAAAGCGATCCCGGATCGGTATTGCGCGTTGCCCACACAATTCCCTCTGCGCCCCCATTCGCAGAAACGCTCGGCGTCGCGCCCGGATATCCAAAAATTTGTGCGCTTTGCGACGTCGCAGTCATGCTCAGCCGTGCGTTTGTCAATGTGAACGCCTTGAGAGCATCATTCACGGCGCCATAATAAATCTGCCCGTTGAAATAGGCCGGTGCAGCGAAGACGCCATCACTGGATAAGGCGCCAACGACGTCCTGGTAAAGCGTCGCGTTATTGCTCGGAAAAAACTTTCCGAGATTATCGCGATCAGCCAGATAAATGTGCGCATCCTTGCCTGCTCCGACGACGAGATGACGGATTTGGCCGCCGCTATCCACCAGGTCCGGCAACACCATGGCGCCGCCCGACCCCAGGTCTTCGTCGATCGCCGATTCACTGATCGTATCCGACATCGTCCAATAATCGGAAACGACACTGGTGCCATTTAGATCAGATAACTTCACGATGCAGTTGCCGAAATCGTGGTTAATCGGGAACCCATCTGCATCAAGCGTCGTTCAAACGAACCGTTGCCGGTTAGGGCGTAGATATTTCCGCTTTGATCCTGGGCCGGACCCGCGCCGCTGGCCCAGATTGCTCCCTCCCTTCCATTGGGCGTGAGATTCAGTACGCGAACCCGCGCCAGCGTGTCTTTGTCATAGGCAATGATCCAACTCGTGTAGGGACGAATGTCACAATGCGATGCCCATGCCGTGTAGATGAGCCCGTTATCGAGCGCCAGGGCGGCGCGTTCCTTGTATTGTTTCGGATCAAAAACTACGCTGCCATGGCCATTGTTGTTATCGCCGGTACCAGGATAGGTCGCAACGATATCAACCGGCCCGCCGAATTGCTCCGCCCCGGTTGTTAGATCGAGTGCATGGAGGCGCTGGAAATAATTCGTTGCCCCCTTGCTCATCGCTACTACGTAAATCGTTCCGTGCGGACCTGAGGTCAGATCGATAACCGGAGTTGAAGTCACTCCGATGTCCGGCGTCACCTGGAAGCAGCCGCGATTGTCCGACGGTTGTTCTCCCGTCTTCAGCATCGACTTGCTCCAGAGCACCGTTCCGTCGTCGGCGTCGCAGCAGTAAACCGTGTCGTGTTCGGTCGCAATTATCACGACGTTGTGGACCCCTGAATTTGGAACCGCGACACCGGATACGATGAGCGGTTGCGCGTCCACGTTGTCGTCGACGTTGATTTGAAAGAGCTTGCCGAAATTGGCTGAATTGACGTTCGCTGGCGTGAGCTGCGTTTCAGTTAGGTTTTGGCCGGTCCGTGCCGTGTCGTTATGCCACATCAAAACGTTCGTGCCGGCATTGGCCGACGAGCCGAGCAAGAGAACTAGGAGAATGATTCTCGCTGAACGCGCAAACCTCATAGGCGACGACAGCAGCCTACAGTCGCCGCATATACAACAGGAAAAATGCGCTCTAGTTCCTAAAAATTGACTAGCTCGGCGCGGTCGGCGCAGGCACAGAATCGGTAAAAATAGGCGCAGTTGAAATGTCTGACGCTTCGAAAGTAAAACCGTGATTGGTTTTCTGAAGCGCTTTCAGCAAAAGAGCGACCTGCTGGGCGGCCCCGGTCGAGTAAAAACGAACGAGGCCCACAGTTGTGCGCGGTCCGAAAACCGTGATCATGATCGTCTCTTCGTCAACCGAATTCATGAAAATATGGCTGCCGTTTCCCTGATGATATAAGGCATTGAATTCGATCTCGCCGATGCGCCGTGCCAATTCGCGCGTGGCGGCAAAAGAACCGGCAGCGAGCGCCGCGATAATCGTCACATCCATGACGGTCATATCACCGTATTGCGAGATAACGTTCCCGCCGCGATCGATCACCACGGTCAGCTCAGCCTCAGCTTTTTTTAGGAAATCGGCCAGGACGCCATCGAGGGTGGCCACATCATCGATGGTGAGAACGGGTATCGCGTTCATGCTACCACCCCCTGCGTTTGCCTGGGCGTCTGCGCACTTGCTGTGGGCGCAGATCCACGGCTGGGATCGCTCTGTTTGCTGAATTTGTGGAGCAGGGTTTGGGAGACCGCGTTCAACGTCGCAAAAACATTCTGACCGGTGCTGGAGACAACTTCGAAACTTTGGACCCGCTTCTTGCGATTGTTCAGAACGTACTCAAGATAGTTCACCGGCGCGATGTTGGGCAGGTCGCGTTTGTTGTATTGCAAGACGTAGGGAATGTCATCGAGGGACATGTTTTGCTTGGCCAGGTTGTCCTCGAGATTTTTGAAACTCTCGACGTTTTCCTCCATCTTTTCCCACTGCGAATCGGCGACGAAAACGATTCCGTCCACACTCCGCAAAACGAGCTGGCGGGTGGCGTTGTAGATCACCTGGCCGGGCACGGTATAGAGCTGAAATTTTGTGACAAAACCTTTGATGACAACGGCGTTGAGCGGGAGAAAATCGAAGAACAGGGTGCGATCGGCCGCGGTCGCAAGCGAGACGAGATCGCCGCGATTTTGCGGACTGATCCGCTGATGGATGTAGCCGAGGTTCGTCGTCTTCCCGCAGAGCGCCGGCCCGTAGTAAACGATCTTAAACTGAATCTCCCGGCTAGCGTAATTAATGATCGACATGAGCAGTCCCGGGTTGCGCATACGTGCGCGCAAGTTCTTTCGTAATAGTGGCGAGTTCGCGCCGAGTTTCGGCCGTAAGCTCCGCGGCACGGTGCACGGCGGTGAGGCAAACGTTGCCCGAGGCGAAAAAGGTCACCGGCGCCTTTTCACCATAAACGGTTAAGCAAGTGAGCGCTCCGAGTCGAGTTTCCAGCATGTGTTTCTCCAGTTTCTTGAGCAACGTTGGTGCCACCGCGCTCAAGCCGTCGACCTGCATTTCGGCGGGAATGTTGCCGGCGATGCTCAGCCCATCGGCGAAAATGATCCCACACGAGCTAACTCCCGGCAGTACGCTCGCCTTGGCCACAGCATCCTTCGCATCAAAACGGGGAACAGCCGCCGTAACTGGAGCTTCGAGCGGAGACGATGTTGCCGTGCCCACAGGCTCGATCCTCACTTTGGGTAGCTCGGCCCATTCACTCTTGATCGGCGATTCTCCCGGCACCGGTTTCGGTGTGATCTCCTTCGCTGCCGGAGGGGCCTGAGCAACCACTGCCGGCTGAACCTTGGCTGGCTGTCCGGCCCCTGTCGCCAGTCCGGCCCCTGTCGCCAGTCCGGCGTCGGGCGCCAGTCCGGCGTCGGACCTAGACGCGAATCGTTGCGCATCTTCCGCCGCCTTGGTCGAGAACGGTGTCTCGAAAACTTCGTCTTGCGTGACTATTTCCTGGTCCTCGCGCATCCGTAACGCGTCACCCGGCAAATTTGCCAGCACTTCTGGCAACGAAAGTTGCACCGGCGCGTCAATCGCGTCGGCCCGGAAAAGATTGCGATATTCAGCTGGTAGCGCGGCCTGAAAATCCTTCGGTTGTACCACAACTTTTCCGCTGGCCAGCTGGGGCGCGATAAGCGCGAATCGGAAGGAGACCGTCGTCCCTGCCGGCACCGATGAAACATCCCCTGCAATTTGCATCGGTGGCAAACTTTGCAGGATCGGCCGCAGGGGCAGTGTCACCACCGGTTCATCGGAGGTAACGGTTGCAGCCGGTGTCGCGGCAGTGGCGACCTCCAATTTACCGAGACCTTCCGGAATATTTGGCGCTTGGTCCGGCTTTGTTACAGGCGCCGGCGATAACTTGAAAGGTATTCTAATTGGCGGCGCAGGGGCGGAAGGCGGAACGGGCGGCCCGCTGGAGGCTGGAACTCGCGGAAACGCGGGCTCACCCGTTCCATTTGGCAAAGATTCTTCCGGCGTCTGCTCGACTGAGACCTGCTTCTCCGGCGTGACCGGCTTTAGCGAAAACGGAATCCGCGATTCTGCCGATCTTTCCGGCGCAGCGTGCTCGGTTTGCGGTCCTACCGGCTCGGCCGGTTCGGGTTTTTTTAGAGCCGGAGTAGCTGGACTAATTGCTTCTGTTGTTGCCGGTTCGACCCCAATTCGCACACGCGGAAATTCAGTGACTTGGACCGGTTCCATTTTGGTCCCAAAACGTTCGGATTCTTCGACCGCGACCTGCAGGAACAGGGTCTGATATTGGGCGGCGATTTGCTCTGGCATTTGATCATGCCGCACCCGCAGATTCGAAAGCTCCTCCATCACTTTGTCGAAAGGCAACTGCACTACTGCAGTGTCGGAGGCAGGAACGCTGTGCATGAAAATCTCCGGCACCTGCTGGTAGAGAGCAGCTACGGTCACCGCCGGTTTGCCAACCGCCATTCCCTTTTCCACCTCGGCCGCTTTCAACAGTACACGCCGCGTCACGTCGAAACTTTCCCGCGGTTTGAGATAACCTTCCGGTACGCGATCGACCACATCGGCGAGCGCGAGCGATAACACCCGTTCCACTCGTGGCTCGAGCGCCAGGGCCACCGCTGGCGGTAAATCGAGCGGCCGTTTCACCGTTGCCCCCATCGCCACCATGTGCGATCGCGTTCCCGCCGGCGCCGGCGCGCTGGTCCCGTCTGGTGCAATGGTCCGGACCGCGTTCGGCACAACCGTTTTAGAAAGTTTATCGCTCTCCGGTTTGTTGACCGGGACCGGCAATGGCGGCGGGACGCTCGAGCGCGTTGCCGGCATGAATCGCGCCTTCACTTTTTCGAGCAGATCGAGGAACGGAATGTTCATGCTCAACGGTCTTCCGCGGTGACGCGCCAGACTTCCTCGAGCGTCGTTACCCCTTCAATCGCCTTGTCGACGCCGGCCATGCGCAACGTCTTCATCCCCTCCGTCACGGCCTGATTCTTAATCACACTCGCGGAAGCGCGCTTAATAATGAGGCGCCGGATTGGCTCGCTCACCGGCAGCGCTTCGATGATCGCCATGCGCCCGAGATAGCCGCGGCCTTTGCATCGATCGCAGCCGCTTCCACGGTAGAACATCGCGTCCTTTTTCGGCTCGAGTCCAAGTTTCTCAAACATCTCTGGCTCCGGCAGAAATTCCTCGCGGCAATTCATGCAAACGCGCCGCACCAGTCGCTGCGCGCACGTCATCAGCACGGAGCTGGCGATCAAAAACGGCTCGATTCCCATGTCGTCCAGACGCGTGATTGCGCCCGCGGCGTCATTAGTATGCAACGTCGAAAGGACCTGGTGACCCGTTAGCGCCGCCTTGACCGCAATATCGGCGGTCTCGTTGTCACGAATTTCGCCAACCATCACGATGTCGGGGTCCTGTCGCAGGATCGAGCGCAAGGCCGAGGCGAAATCCAAGCCGATTTCACTGCGCACCGCCACCTGGTTAATGCCAGCCAGCTCGTACTCGATCGGGTCCTCGACCGTTACGATGTTGTACTGCGGATTGTTCAACTCCTGCAGCACGGAATAGAGCGTGGTAGTTTTACCAGAACCGGTTGGCCCGGTGACCAGGATCATTCCGTGCGGCGCATCGATCGCTTTCTTGAATTTGCCCAGCGTTATCTCATCCATTCCCATTTGATCGAGCGATCCGCTCAGCGACGTTTTGTCGAGAATACGGATCACGATCTTTTCGCCGTGGGAGGTCGGCAGAATCGAAACGCGGAGGTCCACATCTTTGCCCATGACCTTGATTCGGAAGCGGCCATCTTGCGGCAGGCGTCGCTCAGCGATATCCAAGCCGGCCAGAATCTTGATGCGAGACGTGATCGCGAGTTGCAGCGCTTTTGGCGGCGACTCCGCCTGGACCAATTCGCCATCGACCCGATAGCGCAGTTTGAGCGTGCGCTGGAACGGCTCGATGTGAATGTCGGACGCCTTCTCGCGAATCGCCTGGACCATGACCAGGTTCACGATCTTGATCACGGGCGCGTCTTCGCTGTCGGTCGCGAGCCGATCGATGTCGATCTCTTCGCTCCTGACCGCTTGGAACTCGACATTCGTCGGATCGACCGCTTCGTCCGAGACTTTGCGCAACACCTCCCGCATGTCGGTGCCGCCCCCGTGAACGCCGCTTAACGCGTCAGCCACGCCTCTCTCCGTCGCGATCATCGGCACGACATCGAGCTGAACCCGCCTTTTCACGTCATCGACCGCCAGAACGTTGGTCGGGTCGGCCATGGCGATGAAAAGCTTCCCGTTCAACCGCGCAATCGGCACAATCTTGTTGGCCTTGGCCATCTCGCGCGGAATGAGTCCCATGATCTCTTCGGGGACGCGCAATCGGGCCAGATTCACCGGCGAAACGTTGAGGCAGCGCCCCATGCTGAAAGCCATGTCCTGGTCGGTGACGAACTGTTTGTCCGTCAAAATCTTCAGGAGGCGTCCGCCTTCTTTTTTCTGGATTGCGACAGCTTCCTCGAGCTGATTCGGCAACAGGAGGCCGTCCTCGATCAGCACGTCAGCGATGCGTTCGCCAAAAGTTTTGTTTCTCATGGCGCGCGGCTCTCCAACCGGTAAACGTTCTCCAGCGTTTTGATGATCGCGCCTGGCCGGGCCAGGTACCACGAGACGGAATAATCGAGCGATTGCTGCACGGCGGCGTGCCCGGCCGCGTCGAACGGGTTACAACATGCGATCATGATGGTGCGGCTGATCAAATCGAACGGCACATAGAGCCGGCCCAAAGTGAGATGATCGGGCAGCATCCGCGCCAGTTGGCGGTCGAGATCGTAATACTCGAGCGGGATGAACGCGTACTTGGTGCGATCAATTAAGGCCGAGAGCACGTCCTCAAGCCTGTCCGTTTCCTGATGACAAAGCTTATCGAGTAGCGACGACGCCAGCGCTTGCCCGCTCAGATTCTTATTCAGAGCCTGCACCGTTTCGAGCGCAGCGTTGACCTGATCTTCCGGGAAAATTTGTTGAACGATGAGAAATTTCGCGAGCTGCTCGTCTCCGCGCTCGTGCAGGTTGTAGCTCTCTTCTTTACGGCCGACGAAAACGAGACCGCCTTCGCTTTGGCCATAGGCTTTCGCGACCAGACCGTGCTTGGCTCCACCGGTGGTCATGATCTGACCTGCCGCCTGCAGCTTGGCTTCGATCTCGCCCAGCATCGCAAGCACCTCCGGCGCGTTCGGATCCCGCAACAGCAAC
>QHNB01000216.1 GCA_003217965.1 Verrucomicrobiota bacterium
CGGCATTTACCGGTTGCTTGGTCGAGACGCGCCTTATTGGGTGATCGAGGCAGAGCAAACGAAAGATGGGAAGAAGGAGCGAAACGACAGGCTCATCGCCGTGGCGGAGGGGTCGCTTACGCACGGCGAAGTAGAATCGATCAATGATCTTGATGAGACATTAGTGAAAGAAATCGAGCATTTTTTTGTCTTCTACAATCGGGAGCGGGGTAAGGAATTCAGGCCCCTTGGCCGATTTGGGCCGAAACGCGCCACGCGGCTCGTGCGTAAGCATGCGCGAAAGAAAAAATAGAAGACGAGGAATAATCAGAAATCCGCACAAGGCAAATTGCGGGATGGTGGAGGTAATTTCGACCGCGCGTGCATTTGCATGCAATTGGGAGCAGAACTTTTTTGACACCGAGCGTTCGGAGGTGGACGGAATGGAGGCGATGCTTGCGACGAGAGATTACGCCACCCGGCGATGGATCAGATCAACAGCACATAGGACGAGATGTTGAAGAGCGATGTGAAGTATCGATTTGTGATTGATATAGGCACGCTAAAGTAATGGAGATCGAAGCGTGGGTGGATTTCGGAAGAGGAGGCAAGTGAAGCGAGTGAGATCAAGATTATCAAAGGTGAATCGACGGCGCCCATATCAAGAATTCAAGAACATCCGAGTGTTACCGAGTGGCTACCAAGTGGCGGTCACGCGGAATAAGACGGAGTTCAGCAAACATTTTGCCGGACATTCCAAGAACAGTTTACGGGCGGCGATGCGGTATCGCGATCATCTGCTACGGGAGCTGCCAAATAAGCGAAAGAAGGATATTCCACGCCGCTTGCTCACGGCGTTGCGGCTGACCAAGCCCGTGGTCGGTGTATTCCGTTATCCAGAAAGACATTTTTACCAGGTTTCCTATCGCGATCGAGCGGGGAATCTGCGTAGCCGTACCTTCAGTTGGTTTCGCCCTGGTGAAGAAATCGATGCTTATGCCGCGGCAGTGGCATTCCGGAAAAAGACAGCACGAGGCTAAGGGCGAAACGCCGAGTGCGGAACGAGGGAAACGGAAACGCGGAGCGTTCCTGATTATCTTCCTGGATTCCTGATTCAATCGGATTGGGGCTTCGGGATTGCGGCCGACACGGCTTCCGCCACAGGGAGAATTGCGAATCGGAATGCGGACTGCGGAATGTCGAAATCTGAAATCTGAAATCGAGATCCAGGTTTCTTGATTCGATTTGATCGGTGTCTCGACTTTGGAATGGGCGACGTTACCGTGGCGGCTTCGCTTATGAAACGCATCCCGCTTCTTGTTTTTTTTGTCGCCCTCGGCCTCGCGTTTGGAAAAAACGAACGTGCTTTTCGGTATCCGGATGCGCGCAAAGGCGACCAAGTGGATGATTATCACGGGACCAAAGTCGCCGACCCCTATCGCTGGCTCGAGGATCCGGATTCGCCGGAGTCGCGCGCCTGGATTGAGGCGGAAAACAAAATCACGTTTGATTTTCTGGGCACGATTCCCCAGCGCGATGCGATTAAGAAGCGGATCACGGAATTGTGGGACTACGAAAAATTTGGTGTCCCATTTAAGCAAAAGGAGCGCTATTTCATTTCCCGCAACTCCGGATTGCAAAACCAGAGCGTCCTTTATGTCGCGAGCGATCTGAAAGAAAAACCACGCGAATTGCTGGACCCCAACAAATTGGCAAAGGATGGCACGATTGCTCTCGGTGGCCTGGCTATTTCTGACGACGCCAAGTTGATGGCTTATGGATTGGCGGCGTCGGGTTCGGATTGGCAGACGTGGAAAGTACGCGACGTCCACACGGGCGAGGATCGCGGTGACGAACTAAAATGGGTGAAGTTTTCCAGCGCGTCCTGGGCAAAGGACGGCTCTGGGTTTTTCTACAGCCGCTACGATCAGCCCAATGAAAAGGACCAGCTCCGATCTCAGGTTTACAATCAGAAATTGTTCTTTCACAAACTCGGTACCCCGCAATCGGCGGACACGCTCACTTATGAGCGACCAGACCAGAAGGAATGGCTCTTCAATGGCGAAGTAACTGATGATGGCCATTATCTTATTATCACCGTCAGCAAAGGGACTGATCCGCACAATCGCATCTTTTACAAAGATCTTGCTGCACCGGATGCGAGGGTGATCGAGTTGTTGCCCAATGGCGATGCCGCCTGGCATTTCATCGATAATGACGGGGCCGTTTTCTTTTTTCTGACCGACCTGGAAACCCCGCTTGGGCGAATCGTCGCCATCGATACTTCGAAGCCGTTGCCGGCAAATCCGCGCGAGATCGTTCCGCAATCGGCCGATAAGCTCGAAAGCGTGACTCTGGTTGGCGATCGCTTCGTCGCCAATTATCTGCATGATGCCCACAGTCTGGTGAAGCTATTTAACGTGGATGGAAGGGCCGAGGGCGAGATCGCACTGCCTGGTATCGGATCCGCCGATGGGTTTTCTGGAAAACGTCACGATCGCGAGACCTTCTATTCATTTACAAGCTACACCACGCCAACCACTATTTTTCGTTATGATTTCGATAAGGGCGCAAGCGAAGCGCTCTACAAGCCGCAACTGAAATTCGATCCCGACGAGTATACGACCGAGCAAGTGTTCTATCACAGTGCCGATGGGACGCAGGTGCCGATGTTCATCTCATCTAAGAAGGGATTGCAGCGGAATGGACAAAATGCCACTTATCTCTACGGCTACGGCGGATTCGATATTTCGCTCACGCCGTCATTTAATCCCGCACTTCTCGACTGGATGGAAATGGGCGGCATTTACGCCGTCGCCAATTTACGCGGGGGAGGCGAATACGGCGAGAAGTGGCATGAAGCGGGTGAGAAACACGTCAAACAGAATGTCTTCGATGATTTCATCGCCGCCGCCGAATACCTGATTGCGCAAAAGTACACAAGTAAGCCAAAGCTCAGCATTGGTGGTGGCAGCAATGGCGGATTGCTGGTCGGCGTGTGCATGACTCAGCGGCCCGATCTCTACGGGGCGACGCTGCCGTCCGTCGGGGTAATGGATATGTTGCGGTTCCAGAAGTTCACGATTGGTTGGGCTTGGGCGAGTGATTACGGCAGCTCGGATGATCCGCATGATTTTCCATTTATCTATGCCTATTCGCCGCTTCATCACTTGAAGTCCGGCTGCTGCTATCCGCCGACACTGATCACGACGGCAGATCACGATGATCGGGTCGTGCCCGCACACAGCTTTAAGTTCGCAGCGGCGTTACAAGCGGCACAGGGCTGTGACAAGCCGGTCTTGATCCGCATTGAAACGAAAGCGGGACATGGTGCCGGTAAACCGACCACGAAGATGATTGACGAAATTAGTGATCGCTGGGCGTTCCTAGTGAAAACGCTCGGGATGCAAAGCGCCAAGGGAAAATAATTTTGGGGATAATCGACGCTTCGCGCAAAGGCAGCTCCACCAACTTGAAATTGCAACCCTCACCCTAGCCCTCTCCCTTTCAAAGGGTGGGTGACACGCGGCGTTACACTTATGAGCGTTTGAAGGGAAGACGTAAAGCCGGACGGTGTTGGCAATTCTGACGCGGATTGGCGAGCAGCCCGGTCAGGTCGTAATTTCGAGATTACGGTCTTTCACCTCGCCCCGCATTGCGGGGACAGGGTAGGGTGAGGGGTAGGTTACGCTTAAGTTTTCACGCGAGCAGCCGACGGCTTTGATTCGCGCCGTTCCAGCGCAAACCAAATTGCTTGTAACACGCCATCGAATTCCTGGTAAACTGCCTGATTGTAGAATCTCAGTACGCGGATTCCCGATTCAGCGAGGAATGCTTCGTGCGCGGAATCGTGTTTTTGTCCGCCAGGAAAGCTGTGGCCGCTTCCATCGAGTTCTAACGCTAGGCGCGCCGTCGGGCAGTAAAAAATCCAGCACGTAGGGTCCGATCGGGTGCTGGCGCCGGAACTTGTAACCCGCAAATGTCCGATTTCTCGGGCGACGCCATAACTTTTGTTCAGCTAGCGTTGTATTCATTCTTAAGTAGCGAGCGCGACTCATTGTGTGACTTTGATGGGCGACCCTCACCCTACCCTCTCCCCGTTGTGCGGGGTGAGGTCAAAGAATCCGCAGATCGTCGCAACGCATCTTCTCACCGCGCAGCTCGACTGTGCGCGTCAGACATGCCAATGCCTTGCCGCTTTGCGCGCCTTCCGGGGTCAGGAAGGAGAGATGCACGCAACCATCCCATCGTGATGTGCCGTGCGATTTTCGAATGGGGCCATGACGGCGAATGGAAGAGCGAAGTTCAGTTGGGGAGCGATTTTTCCGCTGTTAAAGCAGACCTTCAACGAATGGCTTGAAGATAAAGCGCCGCAACTTGGCGCGGCGCTCGCCTATTACACCGTCTTTTCCTTGGCGCCGCTAATTTTGTTGTTGCTCACGATCGTTGGGGTTCTGTTTCGCAGCGATCCATCAGGAGCGTGGACTCGGATCACCGAACAAATGGGATATTTTCTCGATAAAAGTGCGCTCGACGTTGTCCAGCAAATTGCCCAAAAAGCCGCACAGTCAAACAAGAACGCCGTCGCGACCATCATTGGAATCGCGTTGGCATTGTTCGGGGCAAGCGGAGTCTTCGGCCAACTGCAGGATGCCCTCAACACCATTTGGGGGGTCAAAGCCAAGCCAGGTCTCGGTATCCGTGGATTTCTTCGTTCTCGATTTTTGTCTTTCGCGATGGTGGGAGGAATCTGTTTCTTACTACTAGTATCGCTGGCGATCGAAGGATTGCTCAAAGGATTTAGTCATTATGTGCTCAAATTTCTACCCGACGTCAAATTGCGGTGGGGCGATGTCTGGGTCGGGTCAATTCTGACCGCAATCCTATTCGTCATTGGTAAATGGGCTCTCGGTTTTTATCTGGGAAGCGGAGCGGCCAGTTCGGCCTATGGAGCAGCAAGCTCACTTATTACCCTGCTTCTTTGGATTTATTATTCATCGCAAATTTTACTATTCGGCGCAGAGCTCACCCAGGTCTACACGCGAACCTTCGGCGGCCAAGTGGAACCCGACGAATACGCTGTTTGCATCGAGCGAACGGAAGTTGAACGACCGCGAGAAAGATGAGGCAATGCAGCCGCGCAAGGGGTTAGCGCGACGGTTTCAGAAACTGCCCTGAGACACAATGGGCGCCAAGTAGGGCGAGTGATCTCAACCGCCCTGCCAGTAAACGAACGGTTCAGTAAGCCGCTGTATGTTCAGAGAACATCAAGAAAGATATTTTTTTCCGCAGATGTTCCGCTGAGGACAGCGGACGCTACAGCGTTATGCTGGGCGGGCGCAATCTTGCGGCGAATGATCAGCGAGACGGACGCGCTTGTGCCGTGTTTCGTCTCATTCACGCGCTCTTCCAGCCGTTGCCGTTGCCGTTCGGGGCCATCGCGAATGCAGGGGCAGGAGCAAGCTCTTCTGTCGCTGGTTCCTCTTCGGCCTCGGCCAGAGATTTTTCGTGATGTTCTTTGGCAATCAGCATGTAGAGCGACGGAACAATGAACAGAGTGAAAATTGTTCCGATCGTCATCCCGCCGACAAGCACGAGACCAATCGAGTTTCGAGCGGCCGCGCCCGCGCCGCTCACCAATGTAAGGGGGAAGTGACCACACACGGTCGCCACACTGGTCATCATAATCGGACGCAAACGAATGCGTGCCGCTTGCGCAACAGCGGCAAGTTTGTCCAAGCCCTGCCGCTGTAACTCGTTTGCAAATTGCACGATCAATATCCCATTTTTCGAAACCAGCCCAACGAGAGTAACCAGGCCGACCTGAGAATAAATATTCAGTGTCGTTGTCCAGCCGTCAGTGAAGAATTTACCAAATGGCATCTTCAAAAATGTGAAGAGCAGTGCCCCGAACATGGCCAAGGGGACCGAGCCGAGCAAAATGATGAATGGATCCCGGAAGCTGTTGAATTGCGCCGCTAGTACCAAAAAGATCAACACCACCGCGAGCATGAAGGCGGGGAGAAATTTGCTTCCTTCTGTCCGCAACTGACGCGATTCGCCGGTATAATCGAGCACGTAACCTTTGGGGAGAATGCGGTGGGCTTCGTCCTCGAGGAACTTCAACACGGTATCGAGCGATCTGGTCGGGACTCCACTGATCGTCACGGCGTTGAGTTGCTGCATGCGGTTGAGCGAGCGAGCCACCGTTTTATGCCGGATCGCTGCTACCGTGCTTAGGGGCACGAGCTGATTATTTGGGCCGGTGACATAGATGTTTTCTAGCTGCTCAGGATTGAGCCGTTCCGTCCGTTTAAGTTGCGGAATGACTTTGTAACTACGGCCCTCGATGTTGAAACGATTAACGAAATTACCGCCGATGCTGGCGGAA
>QHNB01000217.1 GCA_003217965.1 Verrucomicrobiota bacterium
TCATGGACATCGTGGGATACTCCAAACTTGTGACCGATCAACAACGCGAGCTACTGAACGAGCTGAATAAAATCGTGCGCGAAACGCCGCAATTCAAACAGGCCGAAGCAGTGGGCAAGCTAATCCGGCGCGCCGGTAATGTAGCCGCGTCAAGGGCGACCTACCAACGAGCGGTACAGGAGTTCACGCAAGAGTTGAGCACCGTGAGTGAGGATTCCGGTCCTGCAGCGGCCCTCCATTCTTGGTTAGGTATTGCTTATGCCGGCCTGGGCAAAGCGGCTGCTGCTGTATCTGAAGGGCAAAAAGGCATGGCGCAGCAACCGACTTCAGAAGATCCATTCGAAGGCCCGGGGAGAGAGGAGCAAATGGCGCAAATCTACGCTTTGCTCGGGAATGCCGACGAAGCGATGCCCATTCTCAAACGGCTGCTTCATACTTCCTCGTTCACCGGAATTACACCGGAGCTGATGCGGATTGATCCGATTCGGAACGATCCTCGTTTTAAGGAATTGGTCGCAGAAAAGACGCCCTGAGGTCGAAGAAAGTTTTCGCTGAAGTGGAGCGGCATATGACAATCTGTGGCGCGGATCATAAGTGATCCGGCTGGATTCAAAATTAGGCTAGGTGGTAATAATTCTAGGCCATTTGCGGATCGTGTTCGCAAAGATCGATTCGATTTTCCCTAATCAGGTTAAGCATTTAATAATCTTTGGATTAGATGCTTACGACTTCTGCAAGAGCGCGCTCGGTCCAAGAGCGTCCTGGCCCAATTTCTTGGCACGGATAGTGATCATAGATTTGCTGTGAGTTCGCCGAAGGAAAAAATAAACGCTGATTCCGGGGAGCGCGAAGCTCCACGGCGGAGGCATTCGAAGGATAAGCTGGTCCGTTTGGACAATCTGATTGCAGACGAGAACGTCGTAGGGGGACAGCTATTCGGCGCGACTGACACAACCCAAAACCAAAAAATCAACTAAAGAAAGGTAACATGAGCGAAGAAAAGAAAGAAGAAGTTGAAGTGCGCGACATGAAGCCGAGCAAAGACGCTAAAGGCGGTCGCCACGGTCACCATGCCCGTCGCGAAAGCGGCGGGGGCCTCCGGGGTACCCGCCCAGACCCTGCTTTACGCGGCCTGCGTAGCCAGCCGTAATTCCGCGTAGCGCCGCACTGCGGTTCACCCGCTGTGCGGCCTGCGTGCGCTTGTGGACAAAATTTCGCCGCCCACGGGACAAAAATTTTCCGCGGCGGTGATAGCTAAGCTGAGGCAGAGTCCGACCGCCAAATTGCAGTTGGGTCCGACGACTTGCGCGGTAATTTCGCGCTTTGAAGAAGTCGCTTCTCCGCTCGCCCCATCGCCTATATCGCACGTCGCTGAGAAATTAATCAGTTGCCGGCGATGAGTCGAAAAGGTTTGGATAGATAGAATTCGTTAGCCCTCTGTTCGCGCCGAATAAATCTTGTCCGATTACCGAATCTTCATTAAAACTCGTCCCACAAATGCCGCGGCCTGGGGGCGGCTGCTCTCTGGGTATGGAGCAAGGCGCTCCAATAAAGCGCGGCCATCACTGAAAAACTCATGCGCAGGAAAGCGAATAATTGGTTCGGAGTAATCCACATCGTTCTCGCCGCTGCTGCTGGAATTCCTGCATTACTCGCTCCGAACGTGTTCGCACAAAATCCGGCGGCTTCACCAAGCACGCCGATGGAAGCGACGATGGAACGGGTGGTCGTGACCGGCTCGAACATTCCAACCGCAGAAGAGACCGGGCCGAACCCAGTGGATACATACCGCCGAGAGGACATTGAGAAGTTAGGCGTTCGCAACACAACCGACTTGCTCATGCAGTTACCACTAGAGATGGGCTCGACTATTAACCAGAACATCGCGAATGGCGGTGATGGCAGCGTCATACCGAATTTGCGTGGTTTGCTGCCTAAAGAAACCCTGGTTCTTATCGATGGAAAGCGCGCTGCCATAATTGGGGGTGGCGGAGGAGGAATGCCCGGCGTCGCCGGCGTGGATATCAATCTCATTCCATTCCCAATGATTGATCACATCGATATCCTGAAGGATGGGGCCTCAGCCGTTTATGGCAGTGACGCCGTGGCAGGTGTGATCAACATCTTTTTGAAGCACAAATTCCGTGGTCTCGAGATCGGCGGCAGTATCGGCAACACGAATCTGGGCGCCTCCAATGACGCGCGCGAGATGGAGGCGTGGATGATTGCCGGCACCGGGGATGACAAGACCGATATCTTGATCATTGCCGATGCCTACGATCGGGCTGCCATCTACAGTCGCGACCGCGACATTAGCAGTAACGCGCAAGCGCTTGCTTGGGGCGGAAATGATAATCGCAGTGCGAATTTTCCCGGCATTATCGGCCAGTTCGGCAACCCCGAGGCCCCCTTCGGCTTCCGATTGATCCCGAAGTTGTTTTTCAGTGCGAACTCTCCGCCGCCACATTCGGCTCCAAACGTCAACACATCTCCATACTATGTGAGTCCCTTGAGGGTTGCCACTTATCCGGATGGGAACTTTTTCTTCTACAACTTCGCAGCGCTAACACCATCGATTCCGGCCGCGGACCGTCAGAGCTTCTATGGCTCCTTCACCCGCGACATTTGTGACAAATACCTAACTGTGTTTGCGGACTTTAAATATACCCGCTCATTTTTTGATGCAGCCCTGGCGGCTACTCCGTTCGCCCCGGATCCATTCAAGCAATCGAACGGTGATGCCTTCAGTCCTTTCGGCATCAGTGTGCCAATACAAAATCCGTTTAATCCGTTCACGGTAGCGGACGCAACTTTGCCGGATGGCACACCGGTGACTACCAGGGTCGGCTTCCGCGGCATTAACGACACAGCCGTCAGAACGGCCAGAACTACTTTCCGAGACGTGCTCTTCGACGCCGGACTTCGCGGTCAGCTCGGGGAGGTTGGCGATTACTTCAAGAGTTGGAATTGGGAATTGGGCTTTCGTTACTCCCGGAACGAGGAGGAAAATCTCACTGGTGGCGTTGTGAGCAAGTCGGGCTTGCGCGATGCGCTGCTGGATACGGATCCGGCCACCGCGTTTAATCCTTTTCTGGGGATTTTAGGTCGCAACACCGAGGCGGCAATAGCCCGAGTCTATATCACTCTGCACGCCTCCGGCCAGTTTGAGTTGCCATTGGGTTATTTCCATCTCGACGGCGATCTGTTCAATCTTCCGGCTGGGCCAGTCTCGTTCGCGGCCGGGGTCGAGTACCGCGGGGAGCGGTGGAGGAACGATCCTGACCCGCTGAACACCTCGTTTAATTCGATTGGCGCCCAGGATTTCGAAGCATCACGAGTAAACCGCGACGTTTGGTCGACTTATCAGGAAGTGCGTATTCCGGTGACCAGCCCGGCCTGGAAGTTCCCCGGTGCCTACAGCCTCGAGTTCGACATCGCCGAGCGCGAAGAATGGTATAGCCAGAACACCTCTGCAACTTCAATCCTGAAAGCGCAGCACTCTCAGTTTGATGCGCAGAAGCCGAAGTTCTCCGTGCGCTGGCAGCCGCTTGACCCCAAGTGGATTGGGGCGCTCACCCTACGTGCCACCTACAGTGAAGCGTTTCATGCACCGACACTCCCCGACCTTACGCCAGCAGGGACCGAAGGCTTCGCCTCGTTCCCCGACCAGCTTCGCGATCCGAAGGGATTGACACCTGCGGGCACCGCGATCCGGGTCATCATGGCTGGAAACCCCAATCTGAAGCCGGAGGTCGCTTACGAATGGTCTTACGGGACGGTTTACAGTCCGAAATGGATCAAAGGCCTTACGCTGAGCGCTGACTTTTGGCATATAGACCTTCGATCGATTGCGTCGTTCGTTGACCCGCAGTTTATTATTGATTTCGAGAACAGCTTTCCCGGGCTGGTCAGTCGTGATCCGACAACTGGCGCAATCACCCGGATCGTCAATCCCGACTTAAACCTCACGCGCGCCGTGGTGGAAGGTGTCGATTATGAAGCGATCTATATTCTGGATTCTTCGATCTTTGGTCGCGGCGATTTTGGCAGATTTACCTTTACCCTCAACGGCACCTATCTCTCGCGGTTTGAGTTTCAACCGACCCCGGTTAGCAAACGAGTTGGTCTTTCGGGTGAATTTGTGAGCGGCTTCTCGTTTACTGG
>QHNB01000001.1 GCA_003217965.1 Verrucomicrobiota bacterium
CCCGCATTTACTTGCATCTTTAACTCTGCCGCCATCTCTGCGCAGGCACGCAGTCGTCCGAGTTCTTGCTTTTCGATTTGTTCGGTAAATGCATTGGCCAACTTGCCCGTATGCAATTCGACCATGTCGACGCCTAGTTCGGCGGCGCCATCGATCTGTTCCGTCTCGGGATCGATGAACAAACTTACCCGCACGCCAGCGGCATGCAGACGCTGGATCGTCGGTGCAAGCTCGCGCCGATTGGCGACAACATCGAGCCCGCCCTCCGTCGTCACTTCCTGGCGTTTCTCTGGAACGAGGCAAACATCGTCCGGACAAATCCGGATCGCGACGTCGACAATCTCGGGCGTGTTTCCCATTTCGAAATTCAGCTTCGTCATGATGCTGGCGCGCAATCGTTCCATATCGCGGTCCTGAATGTGGCGGCGATCAGCGCGGAGATGGGCGGTTATTCCATGCGCACCCGCCCGTTCACAAATCGAGGCGGCAAGCACGGGGTCGGGCTCGGCATTCTTTGACTCCGGCGTGGTCGCATAACGCGCTTGCCGCAAAGTGGCGATGTGATCAATATTTACTCCAAGACGCAGCTTTCCCATCGTGGCAATCAATTCCGCGGAAACGATGGGAAGGCAAGCCGGCCGATCTATGTTCTTCGGGCCGGTACGGGCCTCCCGCAGATAAGCAATGCTGCAATCGTGATCGTGATCACCATGCCGAATCCGAATTCGTCGATGATGAATTTGGTTCGCCCAGTATCACGGGTTAAGGGAGTAAGAATCTGCTGGATAAAAAGATTGTGAGCGGCGTGTAGAATCGCAGCCGGCCAGAGGCTGTTCGATCGGTACCACAGCGGCGTGCCGGCGTTATAATCGGCGAAGATCAGAACCGGATAATGATAGATCGCCCACATGGCACCGCTGATTAGCGCGATCCCTGGGAAACCGACGACCTTCGCTAACTCCGGCACCAGAAATCCACGCCAGCCGATTTCTTCTCCCAGAGCGCGCGATAACGTTCCCACGAGTCCGAGCGTCGCCGTGATTAGAATGAAAAGTGTGACAAAGCTCATGAGCGACCAATTCTGTAGTCCAAACTCGCCACCCGCTTTCTTAACGAAATCAAAATTGAATCCGCCGAGTCCCGTCAGCCACGTCACGACATAAACCGGAACGGCGTAGGCCAGCGGAATGAGGTAGGCCGTCCAGGCGAAGCGGGCGGTGCTGAAACGCCACGGCAGATCACGAATACGTTCCCCAAACAGTTTCTTGGTCGCGAAAGCCGCCAGCGCCGGGCTCCACATCGCGCCGGTGACGTAGAGCCGATTCCCAGCCCTCATATTGCCCGCATGCAAGATTAGAGCATCAAAAACACCGCTGAAGGCCAACGTCAGCGAATAATAGAGCGCGATTTTCTTCCAGACCCGCGCCCGCGCTTCTCCGATCGCGGTTTCCGGCACAACTGCCACGGCCGTGGGTAGATTCATTGTCTCTGGCAGGTTCCAATTATCGGATCGCGAGTGCGAGTCAGATTTTTTAAAATTTTTCGCGCTGATTTTGAAATCGGTGCGTCTAGGTTGGTGACCGACGAAATGGACTCTGCCGATCGTGACATGTTTCGGGCTGCCATTCATGGCGATCGCGAGGCTTTTGAAATGATCATTCGAACGATGAGCCGGCCATTATTTGCCATCGCATTCGGCATCTTGCAGAACAGGGAAGAAGCGGAAGACGTGGTGCAGGATGCGTTCGTGAAGGCGTGGAAATCGCGCTGGCGCGTGCGCGAACCAGAGAAACTTCAAGGCTGGATTTCGACGATCGCGCGCCATCGGGCTTACGACATTCTGCGGCGACGCCGGACCGTGCCGCTGGATGAACAATTGCAAGAATTTGCCGCTGCGGGAAATGGAAGCGAGTCACCGGATGATGAGCGCCATCGACAGGTACGATCGGCACTTGCCACTTTGCCTGAATTATATCGCAGCGCAGTCGCCCTGCGTTATCTGCAAAACATGGATTACGCGACAATCGAGCAGACGCTCGGGTTGTCGAACGGCGCACTACGTGGAATTCTCGGGCGCGCTCTGGCCTCAATGCGGAAACGACTCAAACCAGCTCTCGCCGCGATGATCTGATTTTATGCCAACCATTCATGACCAAATCGATGAAGTGCTCGCTGCTGCGGTGCACAATGAGTTAACAGATGATGAACGGCGTGCTCTTCACGTCCATCTGGTGGAGTGCGCCGAGTGCCGCGCGTTGCATAAGGAAGAACAACTTATGAACAAGGCGTTGGGAGAAATTTTCACCGACGAAAAACCTGACTTCGGTTTCGAAAAACGAATGCTCTACGCATTTCGCCGCAAGGCTCCCCCGCGCGCGAGCGTCGCCGTGTTTTTGGTGAATTTGATGCGTTCGCGTGTAACCCAGCTTGCTGCCGCCGCGATCTTGCTGTTGGCCTTGTTCGAAATGGGTCGATTTCTCACGGGCGAAGAGATGTCGATCCCGTTCTTTCGCGAATCGCGCCTTGCGTCTCCGCCAATGGCAATGAATGGGCAAGCGGCAGCAACCGACCTAGTAACGAGCGGTGGCGCATCATTTTTCCCAGACAAGCAAGGTGATGCCTTTGTCGAGGCTGGGCGAAAAAGCGACACCGAACGCGACCATAATCAAGCCCAGGAAGCGGTTCGCTCCAAATCAGAACTTGGGAGCGCCGCAAGCGTGCAAGCATATCGGGCAAAAGAGGGCTCGCCCGCAACAACCGACGACAAACGGGGAACTCCTTTGACTAGCGGACAGCCGGCTGCGCTCCTCGCCCGCGCATCCAGCAATGTCCCTGTGACGTCGGCTTCGGCCGCCACCAACGCTGAAGAAATCGGCCCGAGTCCTTCAGCGTCAGCCCAGCGTGGCCCAGCGAACCGAAAACTGATCCGAAATGCTCGCGTCGACCTCGAGGTTCGAAATTTCGAGGAAGCAGTTCAACAGATCGGGGGATTTGCAAGTGAAGCCCGCGGTTATATCGCAACAAGCAGCTCCGACAAACAAGAGAACGGAAAGCTTAGAGGCGAAGTCGTGGTCAAAGTTTTGCCGGAAAATTTGGATGATTTTCTCGAGAAACTGCGCGGAGTCGGCGACCTGAAGAACCAAATCATCGGAACCGACGACGTCACGAAACAATATCTCGACACCGATGCGCGGCTGAAGAACGCGCAGGCAATGGAGCAGCGGCTTCTCGAAGTTTTGAAGCGCAAGAGTGACGACATCAACGATCTGCTCGCAGTCGAGAAAGAACTCGGGCGCGTCCGTGAACAAATCGAACAGATGCAGGGTGAGCTCAAATTCATGGATACCCAAGCGCAATTCGCCACCGTCACAATCGCGCTAGCGGAAAAGGATATGGATGTGCCAGCTGGCTTCCTTTTGAAAGAGCGAGCGCAGCTCGCACTCTATGCGCAAGACGTCGAGAAAAGCTATAACCAGATTAAAGCGCTCGCTTCACCGAAAATTCAAATTACCAATGCGACTCTTGATCGCGATAATGCCGGACGCGTTTCGGCGCGCATCAGCATGTTAATTGCGCCGGAGGAAAGTGACGCTGTGATCGCAAAAGTGAAGGCGCTGGGCCGGGTCGACAAATTCCAGCTCCAAACCGAACGCGTAGCCCGTGGCGGTCAGGGAATGTCCGAAGATGCGAAAACGGAACGCGATAAAGTGCAACTCAACGTGACCATCGCTCGCGAAGAGCAGGAAGCGCCGTTGCAGCAAACGACTCTGCGCGTTCGTGCTTCCAGTGTGAGCGAACGAGCGAAGGAATTGCGAAATTTGGCAGAGAAACAGAATGGACGGGTTCGGGCGTCGTCGTTCGCGCGCGATCCGAACGGCCGCGAGTTCGCGAATGTCTCTCTGCGCGTACCGATGAAAAACTACGGTTCGCTCATGCAATCGTTGGGCGCGCTCGGCAAACTTGAAAACGTAAGTGTTCATCGCGAAGAGCGACCAGACGCGCAAATCGATGAGGCCAACGCACCGGCCGACATCTCCATTCAAGTCTATAGTCAGGGCAAGATCGTGCCGGACAACACCGGCGTGATTGCGACTTTGCGTCGGACGTTGGCCCAGGGTGCAGCAGCACTGATGTGGAGCGTACAGTTAATTGGCGTGGCGTTAGCGTTCTTGCTCCCGTGGCTTCTGCCGATCGCCCTTATCATTTGGGGCGCACGGTTAATCTCACGGGCGCGCGCTTCCAAGCGTGCTCGCTAGGCAACCCTTTCCCATAACTGCGTTTTGACCAGGCCAAGCTGGGTGACAATTTCCTGGCCCCTGCACAGATCAATGAAAACGCGGCTGCTGATTTCGCAAAAATCTGGATTGAATGTTGCTGCCAAGTAAAACGGTTCTAACTTAACATTAACCAGTTAGGGACTAACTGGAGGAAGACGCATGCAACCTTTCAGCCAAACAAATAAGGCAGTGAAGTCGCTGCCAAATCACCTTCTGCAGTTCGCGGTCGATCAGCGCTATGACGAGTACACGCCAGTCGATCACGCCGTCTGGCGGTTCATCATGCGCCAGAATATTTTCTTCCTCAAGGAATACGCGCACAAAGTCTATTTCCAAGGCTTGCTCGATACCGGGATCTCGTTCGAACGAATTCCTCGGATCGAGGAAATGAATGACATCCTCGGACGAATCGATTGGGGGGCGGTGGCGGTAGATGGCTTCATTCCGCCGGCGGCATTCATGGAATTCCAAGCCTACAAGGTCCTAGTGATCGCGTGCGACATGCGCCAGATCCATCATATCGAATACACGCCCGCGCCTGATATCGTCCACGAAGCAGCGGGGCACGCTCCGATTATCGTGGATCGCGAATATTCCAAGTACCTGCAACGTTTTGGCGAAGTGGGCGCAAAGGCGATGTCGTCACGAAAGGACTTCGAGCTCTACGAAGCCATCCGGCATCTCTCGATCCTAAAGGAGTTGCCGAATTCGGACCCGAAGGACATAGAGAAAGCGACGCGGGAAGTCGAGTTCCGTCAGAAGAATCTCGGTGAACCATCGGAGATGGCGCTGCTTTCGCGCCTGCATTGGTGGACAGTCGAATATGGGCTGATCGGCACTCTAAGCGATCCGAAGATTTATGGAGCGGGTTTGCTGTCGTCCATTGGAGAATCGGTCTCGTGCCTGGAAGCGAACGTGAAGAAAATTCCGTACTCGATTGAGGCAAAGAATACCCCGTTCGATATCACAACGCGGCAACCGCAATTGTTTGTCTGCCGTGATTTTCAACATTTGATGGACGTGCTGGAGGAATTCGCCAGCACCATGGCCTACCAGGTCGGCGGGCTCGCGGGCATTAACAAAGCGATTGAATGCAAAAATACGGCCACGGCTGAGTACTCCAGCGGGCTGCAAACTAGTGGCGTTTTCACCGAGGTGATGACGGACGCCAAGCATGAGCCGATTTATTTGCGAACGACCGGCCCAACAGCGCTTGCGGTCGCCAACAAACAGTTGGATCGGCATGGGAAAGGTCGCCATGCGGACGGCTTTGGTTCACCCATCGGCCGCTGGAAAGGAATGGCAACTCCGCCGGAGAATTTGTCGGACGACCAACTGCGCAGTATCGGGGTGATAGAGGGAAAAGATTCGAAAATTGAGTTCGAGAGCGGCATCACCGTGGCAGGTCGGGTTGAGCAAGTTTTGCGTCGAGATGGCAAACTGCTTTTGATTACGTTTTCAAATTGCCGCGCGAGACTAGGCGATCGTGTCCTATTCGACCCGGCGTGGGGCGAATTCGATATGGCAGTGGGCGAACGGATTCGCTCGGCTTTTAACGGCGCGGCCGACAAGGATGCATTTCTGGAAGTGGCTCTCGTTCCGAAAGAGCGGACGATCAAGGTACCTTCGAATGCGACGCGGAAGAAACTCGAGAGCCTCTATCAGCAGGTCCGCGACATTCGCGAGCGGAAGATGGGCTACGAACGCCTTGGTGAGATTTGGGAAACCCAGCAGGCCGAGCACCCGACGGACTGGCTGCTCTCCATGGAAATCTTCGAGTTGCTGGACGATACCGAGCAACAGCCGGAGTTGAAAGAGCGGATCGCGCAGTACCTCAAGTCAGTCGCGTCGCAAAATAAAGATAAGGCAACGTTGGTCGATTGGGGTTTTCGATTGGTGAAGTATCACAAAATGCCGGAAGATCGCGCGATTCGGGAACGAGCGGCGGCAGCGCATTAGGCCATTCTTGTCATGTCAAGCGCAGCCGAGACATCTCTGGCTGCAACAGCGAAACGTTCGACTTGCGGTCTCATGGCATTTCATTCGCCGCTTTTGATGGAGTCATGCGGCAGTCTTGTCATTCCGAGCGGCGCGAAGCGAAGTCGAGGAATCTCTTACTATTCCTCAAAAAATAATCAAAGATGTCTCGCCTGCGCTTGACACGAGAAGAGCGCTCGACACGACACGTGACTCGAGCCCGATTTTTTCTAAAACCGCTCATCTCTGAAGTGACGTTTGCCCTTCAAAGCTTTGGCGTATTCGTCACGACTTAAGATATTTTCGTCGATCCGCATATCCGTTCGGCAAAAGGTTGTGAAGAACGCCCGCACTTTCTCGGCGCTACTCAATATCTCTTCGGTCAAATAATTGGCATCGACATTGATGCAGATGGCGCCAACCACGCCATACTCCTTTCGGATAATTGGGATGGTGGTGCATTTAAATTTCCGAGCGCCAAGGTTGAGCTCGTAGTTCAGCTTATCTTCATTCAGCAGTTGTCGCTTTTTTAAATCGATCACCAGATTGGTGGCGCCGTCACGCAAGTTCCGGCCGGTTACGTTGTTTTCCAGGACGACAAGCGAATGTGACGGATTAGACAGGTCATGAAGGAGAATTTCGATCCCAATGTTGGGAAATGATTTTCCGATTAGTCGGACAAGTTTTGCGAAATTTTCGAGATACTCACTCGTATCATCGGCAATTCGCTTGCCGTCGTATTTAGCATAAAGGCGTTCGTAGACCTTCTGTTCGGCTGGTTCGAGCTGGTTACGGACATTGTTTTGCTCGCCAATGAATATCAACTGCCGCGCGGCTGTAGGATCGACGTTCTTTAAGAAGTAATGCATCCCAAGGCGAAAATCCTTGAGGTTGAATTCGGGAAAATTTTCACGGTTCACGGTATAGGGATAGAAGTCGTACTCTTCCAATCGCTTTCCGAAGCGGTGTCGTTCCCGGTATTTTCCCCACAAAAAACCGGCACTGAGCAAAATGCCGGAGGCAATGATCGATGCGATCACGTTGATGGTGATGTCGCTTCCGAGGCCTTGCATTATCAATGTCGCGCGGCGGTATGACTCACCGCGTGCAAAATCGGTTTTTACAAACTGCCGCCCAAATTTCCGAGCATGATATTTTCAACGGCCACCGTCGCAGGCTGGCTGATCGCGTAAGCGACCGCATTGGCCACGTCCGCTGCCAAAACCATTCGCTCCCGGGGCCACTCACCCTGGACCGCTTTCCAAATGTCGGTGTCCGTCGCAGCCGGATAAATATTTAGCACACGCACCTTGCGGGTGCGCAATTCTTCGCGGACGGCGAAAGACAATCCATCGAGTCCGAACTTGCTCGCGCAATAAGCGCTCCAGTTCGCATAGCCGCGCTTTGCCGCAATCGAAAGAATATTGACAATGCTGGATCCGGGCGGCATTCGGGGAGCAAAATGCTGCATCAGAAAAAATGGGGCCGTGAGGTTGACGGCGATGGTCTGCTGCCATTCGTCTAATGTTACCTCAGTGAAAGGTTTAACCACGGTGATACCAGCATTGTTCACAAGGAGATCGATTGGCTCATGGCCCACCGCCGCAACCAAGTGGTTGACACCGCGAATCGTCGCTAAATCGTGAATAAGCTTTGTCACGTTCCCGCTCTTTTCCTCAACTTCTCGGGCTGTCTCGGCCAGGGCCGCGATGTCCCGCCCGTGAAGGAGCAACGCGATATCAGGGGCGGCGAGCTTCTTCGCGATAGCTCGTCCTATTCCACGGCTGGCGCCAGTAATCAGATAACGCTTCATTCGAAACAACGCCGGAGGGTGAATCGATTGTTCGGCGTCTCCCATAGCCGCAGTCTGCACAGGCGATGCTCCAGCCGATCATTCAGCCTCGACCAAAGGGCGGTCACGATGTTCTCACCTGTTGACGGATTTGAGCGAAATTCTTCCGTTTCCAGATCGAGGTGCCGATTGCTCCAGGGCTGGATTGCCTCTTGCATTGCCTTTTGAAGATCAGCGAAACGGAAAAGGGTTCCGCTGCGCTTATCAAAACCGCCGTCAATTGTCGCCTCTGACAGATAGAGATGACCGTGCCCACCTGGATTGTTGCATTTGCCGTACATTGCTGCGTTCTGCTCCTCCGAAAATTTGTAGTTCTGTAGTCGATGCACCGCACCAAAAGATAACTGCATTCCGAGCCGATATTCGCCTGATTGCAAATACTCGGCGAAAAAATCATCTCGCTCATTTAGGCGGACGCGATCGATCGGCAACGCCTCAGCAGCTCGGTTAAAAATGTAATGAGCAAGCGCTTCTGTCGTAACCGGCCCGTTCCGCAGGCCGGCAACCTCTTTGTTCAAATTTCTGTGATCCAATTCGGATTGCAGCGCGTTAATTGCCTGCTGGACTCTGCTATCGGCAATTTCGACTGCT
>QHNB01000002.1 GCA_003217965.1 Verrucomicrobiota bacterium
TTATCGCCAATCATTATCGGCGCGAGATCGCTCGATGAGTCAGCTATTACGCACTGTTTAAATGATGGCTGCCTCTAAGCCAACATCCTCACTGTCTAAGCAACCTCACATCCTTTCCACTGAACGGTATTTGGGCACCTTAGCTGCTGGTCTGGCATGTTTGCCTCTCGCGCGTGAAGCTTATCCCCCACGCACTGACTCCCGTGTTTCACCCGACGGCATTCGGAGTTTGATTGAGTTCGGTACCCTGGTATGGGCCCTAGTTCAGCCAGTGCTCTACCTCCGCCGGTCAGCACACGAGGCTAGCCCTCAAGCTATTTCGGGGAGAACCAGCTATCACGGGGTTTGATTAGTCTTTCGCTCCTACCCACAAGTCATCCCAGACGTTTTCAACCGTCACGGGTTCGGACCTTCAGTTGCGGTTAAGCAACTTTCATCCTGCTCATGGGTAGATCACCTCCGCTTCGGGTCTACTACCAGCGACTAAGGACGCCCATTTCGGACTCGCTTTCGCTTCGCCTCCATCGCAGAACGACTTAGGCTCGCCACTGATAGTAACTCGCAGACTCATTAAGCAAAAGGCACGCGGTCATTCGCCGAGGCGAACTTCCACACCTTGTAAGCACATCATTTCAGGTACTATTTCACTCCGCTCACAGCGGTTCTTTTCACCTTTCCCTCGCGGTACTTGTTCACTATCGGTCGCCAATGAGTATTTAGGCTTACGCCGTGGTCGGCGCAGATTCATACGAAGTTTCACGTGCATCGTATTACTCAGGAAATCCCTAGGCGTGCTCCGGTTTTCGGTTACGGGCCTTTCACCCTCTATGGCGCAGCTTTCCAGAAGCTTCACCTAACCTTCGCACTACCACATCGGGCTCCTCCAACCCCCCTGTCACTTCAATACCCAAATTTTTGGACAGAGTTAACAAAATAAATGGAATAAGATTCAGAATTTCTGAATCATTCTGTAAATTCTGTCTTCCTTCCAGTTTGGATCCTGAAATGACAGGGGTTTAGCCTCTTCCGCTTTCGCTCGCCACTACTGACGGAATCGCTTTCGCTTTCTTTTCCTCCGGTTACTGAGATGTTTCACTTCGCCGGGTGTCGCGATGCTTGTGCTATGAATTCACACAAGCTCGAGCAGGTGTTACCCCACTCAGGTTACCCCATTCGGAAATCTACGGGTCAAAGCGTGTTTGCCGCTCTCCGTAGCTTATCGCAGCTTACCACGTCCTTCCTCGCCTATTGGCACCAAGGCATCCATGATGCGCTCTTTGTAGCTTGATCAATCTGTTCCGGTCCCGCATGGGACCAGAGATTCTTTGATAACTGAAACTCTCCTGCAAACGCGTCGACAGAGCGACGCGACTACAGCAATTTCAGACTCAGCTCTTAAAGTTGTACTTTCTTACTACCCTGTATGTAGATGTCAAAGAACCAGCATTCACGCACATTTCAGACCACAAAAAAAACTCAACCTTGTGTCCGACTCGAATGACAGCTTGCCCGCTTGAGGCGGGGCTTCCGTTTATCTTGCCGGGACAAAATTGAGTTCCAATTTGAAGTCCCAAATGTACGTAGAACGAACTCCTTGATTAGAGGAGTCCCCGCTTTCAGCGGGATAAAAAAATAATTCAATTCCGCGGTGCGTCAACCCGTGTTTATTAACTTTTTTGAGAAAATTTTCGAATGTGTAAGCAGCTGAGCATCAGCCTCATCCGAATATAACTAGCACGGCATCGGTTCCGTCAGTCGAAAAGCTTCACATGTTTGGTCTCAGCGCCATAACCGAATCCGTCGCGACCAGAGAGGGGTTCAACCGCATGCCAACAAAAGACAGACACAGTCGCAACAACCTGGGCGCGGGCATAAAATGAAACGCATCGGGCAGCCGGAAGAGGTGGCGCCGTTATGTTTTTTTACCATCGGATGACTCATCTTACATGACCGGCCAGGTGCTGCATCCGAGTGGCGGCACGATCGTAAACGGACAAGATCGAATCAGGAATATAGGAAAGCAGGAAAATGAACCGAAATTCTTTTCCATATTTCACGCGTTCCTAATTCATTTCTAAATCTACGAATATCTGGGTAATCTGCGGACGATTGAATCCGCCTATACAACGCAGCGACGGTCGGGCAGCCCATCAGCTTCGGCCTGTCGCATTCGAGCTGGATATTGCGCCGCATGCAAGCGGGTCCGTCCTGGTGTCGACTGGGAACACCCGCGTGATTTGCGCAGCAATGATCGAGGAGATCGTTCCGCGGTGGATGAAAGAACAGAATGTCAGCGGCGGCTGGCTGACGGCGGAGTATTCGATGTTGCCATACTCGACTCAGACACGAAAGGCGCGCGATATTTCGCGAGGCAAACTCGATGGCCGCAGCACCGAGATTCAACGTTTGATTGGCCGATCCCTCCGCGCGGTGACCGACTTGGAAAAGCTAGGCGGACGGACCTTGTGGATTGATTGCGATGTTTTGCAGGCTGATGGCGGAACGCGAACCGCGGCGATCACCGGCGCGAGCTTAGCCGTCACGATAGCATGCCGAAAGTTAGTCGATGAGAAAAAGATTGCTTCGTCTCCAGTTCAGAAGCTCTTGGCCGCGGTGAGCGCCGGAATTCTCGATGGCATAACCATCGTGGACCTCAATTACGAAGAGGACAAAGCGGTGACGGTCGATTTCAACTTAGTTGCAACGGAAGATGGCGAGCTGGTCGAGATTCAGGCCTCGGGTGAGGAAGCTGTTTTTACCCAAACACAGCTCGACCAAATGCTCGGGCTCGGCCGCGCCGCCATCGCGCAATTAATCCAGGCACAACGCGATGTGCTCGCGCGAGTGTCGGCTCCGCCGCTGGCTGGTTAATTGATGGTTGGTGGAGCGCGTGTTATCCGACGGCTGCTGGAATCCCGGTCTTTGTAATCACGGCGCTCAGTCGCGGTGTGCCTCAAAGTAACGATCGACGCCGGTGCCTTCGGTGCCGCGACCGGAGCGGGGCGTCTATAGCCCCTTCGAATTGTTTGCCCGGCAGCGCTCTGTGAGCTAAAGCGAAAGCGCCAACAATGAAGCGAGCCTTGATTACCGGCATCACCGGACAGGACGGTAGTTATCTTGCGGATCTCCTGCTTGAGAAAGGTTATGAAGTGCATGGGATTATCCGCCGCGCCAGCACATTCAATACTTCCCGGATCGATCATCTTTACGCCGATCCGCACATCAACGGCGTTAAGCTTTTCCTGCACTACGGTGATCTGGCGGACTCAGTAAACCTGGTGAAATTGCTCTACGACTTGAAGCCGGACGAGATTTATCATCTCGGCGCGCAAAGCCACGTCCGAGTCAGTTTCGATATTCCCGAATACACGGCTGATGTCACTGGTGTTGGAACGATCCGTATTCTGGAGGCAATTCGCGAAACTGGAATCCGATCTCGTTTTTACCAGGCCTCGAGCAGCGAGATGTTCGGCAAGGCGCAAGAAATTCCGCAGACCGAACGTACGCCGTTTTGGCCGCGCAGTCCTTACGGCGTGGCAAAGGTTTTTGCCTATTGGGCGACGGTGAACTATCGCAAAAGCTATGGTCTCAATGCCTGCAATGGCATTCTCTTCAATCACGAAAGTCCTCGCCGCGGCGAAACCTTCGTCACCCGTAAAATCATGGGGTTACGCTCCGGAGTACGTCGAAGGAATGTGGCGCATGCTCCAGCAGGACGAGGGCGATGATTTTGTCCTGGCCACGAACGAGACGCATACTGTGCGTGAGGTTTGTGAGGCGGCATTTGCTCGCGTCGATCTTGATTGGCGAGATTATATCCAGCACGACGATCGGTACGAGCGGCCCGCCGAAGTAGACTTGCTTATCGGTGACGCCTCCAAAGCGAAGAAGATTTTGGATTGGGAGCCGAAAGTGCGATTCCATGAACTTGTCGGAATCATGGTCGATGCCGACATGGAATTACTCTCACGGGAAACACCGCGAAAACACTTGGGCAAATTGCCGTAGTTCTAGCCGCGGCGCTCCGTCGTCGCCGCGCTAGCGCTAAGATCTCGCCTCGACAGAGTGAGGCGGCTACAGGCTAACGAATCACCATGGTCGCGGTATTCGTACTCGCCATTTGCGTCCCTGAGCTGAGCCCAGGTACCACTGTAGCCAGCGGCGCATCGACAATCGTAACCTGGGCGCCTTTGCCAACCATATCGTAAAGCTGGATCACGTCGGCCGAGCGCATCCGCACGCATCCATAACTCGCCGGAAGTCCGATATTTCGCTCTTCCGGCGTTCCGTGAATGTAGATGTCACGACGAAATGCGTTTGCATTTTGGAACTCACGACCGCGCAACCACAGGATGCGCGTCACGATGGGATCGCGACCGGGGGCATCAGCCTGCACAATTTCACCGGTCTGCCGACGATCTTTAAAAACGGTACCTGGCGGAACGCCCTCTCCAATTTTCTGTGCTACTTCCAATTTACCAATTGGGGTACGACAGCTCCCCAGCCAATCGCCCAGACCATACTTCGAAGTGGACACCGGATAAGTCGCCACGAGTGTGCCACGATCAAGCAGGACCAGCCGCTGATCTTTCACGCTGACTATGACGTGATGCTGTAAGTCTTTCGGCGCGGCGCATGAGGCAAGGAAAAGCGCGGTAAAAAAACTTGTGAGGTGGATCGAGCAGTCCCTTGCTCGATACCAAAACGAATGCGCCTGCGGCGCCTGATTCAACATCGTCCGCGGAGCGGCCGATCCACCTTTCGTGACATCAGCGTTCATCGATTAAACTTAAAAAACTTTTCCGCGGTTTCGGTAGTTGTTTCAGCCAGTTCCTCCAGCGGGATCCCTCGGGCAATCGCAATAGATTCGGCCACGAGGCGAGTATATGCCGGCTCACAGCGTTTCCCGCGAAACGGCACCGGCGCGAGGTAGGGGCAATCGGTTTCCACCATGAACTTAAAAACCGGGATTTGTGCCGCCACTTCGCGCACTGCAGCTCCATTTTTGAATGTCACAATGCCGGTAAACGAAACGAGATGGTCGAGACCGAGAACATCATTCGCCTGTTCAAGCGTGCCACCAAAACAATGGAAGACACCGCGCAATTGATCCGTGTACGGCTGCATGATTTCGAGCGTATCATCCCACGCGTCACGCTGATGAATAACGACATTGAGCCCAAGCTCGACCGCGAGATCGAGTTGCTGTTGGAATAGGCTCGCTTGTTTGGATTTATACGCGCCGTCTTTGATGCTGGCGTCGATTTGCTCTTCCGTTTCACCCTGCAACGCCTTGGCGAACACTTGTATTTTTTTATCCTTCGCCGCCGTCACGCTCGGCAAGGAATGATAATCCAAACCTGTTTCACCAATCGCGACCACGCGCGGACTCTTCGCCAGCTCGCGTAAAGGGGTGATCACGTCCTCCCCCGATTCTTCGACATACGTTGGATGAACACCAATCGCCGCGAAAACGTTTGAATTTTTCTCGGCCAAATTGATAGCGCGCCGGCTGCTTTCGATTGATGTGCCAATCGTGATGATGCGAGTGACACCGGCCTCAGTCGCGCGTCGCAGCACGTCGTCGAAGTCCGGGACAAAATCCGGATAGTCGAGATGGGCGTGAGTTTCGACGAGCATCTAGGAAGACTTGCGATCTTCGGCGCGCTCAGTTGCGCGAGTTTTTTCCAGTAATTGCGCATAACGCGGATCGCTGCGGATAGAATCGAGGCTCGAATCGTGTTCAATCCATCGCGCCCACTCGGGTCCACCCATTGCGACTCCGCGATTCAAAAGCTCGAAGGCTTTGTCGATGTCGCCAAGCAGAGCGTAACCGCACGCGCAATTATAAAGCGTCGGCGGATTGTCCGGTTCGAGCGCTAGGGCGCGCGCCATCCATTCACGCGCGCGATCCGTTTCACCAATCTCAATAAGTGTAGTACTACCCAGCTCCGCAGCTCTGGCATCATTAGGATGCAAAATCAGATGGCGTTCGGCGAGTTTGGCGCCTTTGCGTGCAGCCTCTTTCGCGTCCTGTTCGCGGCCTAACGAGTAATACAACTGCACCAGCAAACACATGCATTGATAATCATCTGGCTTTACCGCGGCGCCCCGTTCCATCAAGGCCGCAGCCTGTTCGAGCTTCCCTTCAAAAACGCAGGCCCGAGCGTAGAAGTAGTAGGCCTCCCATAAATTCGGATCGAGTTTAAGGGCCTGCTCGAATTCCGCTGCCGCTTCGTCGTATCGTTTCACCGCGGCAAGCGCGGCGCCGCGCGATGCGTGTGCTTCCGCCAGATTGTTATCGAGCCGCAATGCTTTTTCACTGGCCGCGAAAATGTTGTCGACCGGGAGACGTTCGAAGGTTTGCGTATACAGGAAACTATTCGCATCGGCGACCCCCGCATAGGCGCGGGCGAACGCTGGATCGAGCTCCACTGCCCTCTCAAATATTTCCCGCGCAGCTTTGTAACCGCTGATCGAACCGCGACGGAGAAGGTCGCGACCCTTGAGGTAGTAATTGTAAGCCTCGATATTGTCAGTCGGCGTTTGCGCGATCGATTTTTTCTCCCGCGGCAGAAGTTTGACCTTCAGCTGACCGACAATTGCGTGGGTGATCTCGTCCTGGATGGCAAAAATATCGGTAAGATCGCGATCGAATCGGTCCGCCCAAATGTGCGTGCCGTTTGTGGTGTCGATGAGCTGGCCCGTAACGCGGACGCGCGCGGCGGCTTTGCGCACACTGCCTTCGAGGATGAAATCGGCGCCCAGCTCTCGGCCGACGCTTTGCACTTTCACGGCCTTACCTTTGTAGGTGAACGACGTGTTACGTGCGATGACCGCCAACGCCGAAATCTTCGAGAGATCGGTGATGATGTCTTCGGTGATGCCGTCGCTGAAATATTCCTGCTCCGGATCGCCGCTCATGTTCGTGAATGGGAGGACGGCGATGGACGGTTTGTCTTTTTTCGGGGTCATCACGTTCAACGATTCCGGCTCCTCAAGCACAACATGATAGACGCGCAACAGACGCTCAATGTTCTTAAGCTGCTGGTCGCCCCGGTCCTCGAAAATTAGATCGAGCCGATTGCCCACATGCCCGCGCACCGATTCAGAAACAGCAATGCCTCCCGGCGGAGCGATACTTTCCAGACGTGCGGCGACATTGACGCCGTCACCGAAAATATCGTCGCCTTCGACAATCACGTCGCCAATGTTGATTCCGATCCGAAATTCCAGGCGGTTGGCCGAAGACATTCCTGAACTGCGTCCGCGCATCGCCCTTTGAATTTCGACTGCGCAAGCGACGGCGTTCACCACGCTGGAAAATTCCACCAGTATGCCGTCGCCTGTCAGTTTGACGATTCGTCCCTCATGCTCGGCGATCTTACCGTCGATCAAATCCGCTCGAACGGTTTTAACGGCCGCGAGCGTTCCAGCCTCATCAAGGCCCATCAGGCGGCTGTAGCCGACGACATCGGCGGCAAGAATAGCGGCAAGGCGTCGTTCCATCTTATCAATAAACAGTCATTCCAAGCCACAGTCGAGGCTGCGACGCAGCCGACAACGTCGGCGACGCAGGCTTCAATCCGGTTATGCGATGTTTAAGGTAACGCGGCGGGATCCTTCGACTTCGCTCGGGATGACGGCGTTTGCCGTCACCATTCGACGATCGTACTTGCCCAGGTCAATCCGCCACCGAATACCACCATCAAGACATAATCGCCGGATTTTATCCGGCCAGAGCGGTTCGCTTCGTCGAGCGCGATCGCCACCGCTGCCGCGGATGTGTTGCCATAGCGATCGACGTTAACGAACACTTTCTCGCGCGGGATTCCGAGTCGCTCGCCGATTGCCTCGATAATCCGAAGGTTAGCCTGATGTGGAATGACGCAGGCGATGTCTTCCACGCATAGGCCGGCGTCGTCAATCGCTTTTCTGGCTGCGGCCAGCATGGCCGTGACCGCCTGTTTGTAAACTTCCTTGCCCGACATGTGGATTGTTTGCAAAGCGAGATGCGCGTTCTCGGCTGTAATTGGCGTTTTCGAACCACCCCCTGGCATAAACAAAATGTCGCTAAAATCGCCGTCGCTCCCCATGTAAGTGCTGATCACACCGTGGGCGCTCCCGCGATGGCCGAGCACGGCCGCGCCTGCTCCATCACCGAAGAGGACGCAGGTATTCCTGTCCTTCCAGTTCGTGATAGCAGTCAATTTGTCCGCCCCGATCACGAGCACCGTATCATAGGTGTGGGAGGTGATGAACTGCTGCGCGATCTCAACGCCAAATAAAAATCCCGCACAGGCAGCCGATACATCCAGGCAGGCAGCGTTTTTGGCTCCGAGTTTCTTTTGCACAAAACAGGCCGTGGCTGGGAAGA
>QHNB01000003.1 GCA_003217965.1 Verrucomicrobiota bacterium
AACTTTGTCGTCCAAAACAGCTTCATCATTCGGACGGAGCAAAGCGCGGCCGCGATCATGAACGCGCTCGCCCGCGAAATCCACGCGCTCGACCCGAATCTCGCGCCGCTGGACGCAATCAGTTTGCAGCAGCAAGTCGATCTCATGAGTTACACGCAACGCCTGGCAGTAGCGTTGCTGGCAATCTTCGGTGGGATGGCCCTGTTTCTCGCCGCGATTGGGCTTTACGCGGTTATGTCATATGCCGTTTCGCAGAGCACGCGCGAGCTGGGGCTGCGAATGGCATTGGGAGCAGGCGTTTCTGACCTGTTGCGACTGGTCATGTCGCGCGGATTGCTCTTAACCGGAGGTGGCATTGTCTTGGGCGTCGTTGCTGCGCTGACAATGACGCGTTTAATGGGCAATCTTCTTTACAAAGTCAGTCCTCACGATCCGCTCGCATTCGCATTAGCTTTTGCCATCATGACAGTCGTCGCACTAATCGCGTGTTTTCTCCCTGCTTGGCGCGCGACGCGCATCGATCCAGTCCGCGCGCTACGGACTTGATTTTCTGTTCGCCTTCTAACTCGCAGTTTCGCCGCCGCGCTTGAGTAGCGGCCCATTGAACACCGTCACTTTTCGGATTTGACGAACGATTATGCTGCTGAATAATATATGGCTATGTCGTATATTGGTTGGCACATTCTCGATCGCGAATTGAAGAAAGGGAGTGCTGAGTTGCTCATTCTTTCTCTGGTCGAAGACCGCCCGCGGCACGGTTATGAGATCGGACAGCTCATCGAGCTGCGCTCTCGCGGCGTGCTCCATTTCAACGTCGGCTCGCTTTATCCATTGCTTTACCGGTTGGAGAAGCGTGGCTGGATTCGCGGCCGTTGGGTCGAAAACCCGGGTCAACGCCGGCGCCGCTACTATCGTCTCACCGCCGCCGGAGAAAAGGTTCTGACCGCGCAGCGAAGTAACTGGCGTGACTTCGTCCGCGCGATCACTCGAGTAACAGGAGTCGCGCATGCCTGATTTCAAAGACAAAATCAGAATCCGCTTCGCTGACCTGAAGCTGTCGCTCGCGCGCGAAAACGAAATTATCGAGGAGTTGTCGCAGCACTTGAAAGATCAGTATGAGCAGTTGATTGCGCGGGGAGCGACGGAGGACGAAGCCCATCAGGCAGTGCTACTGGAGTTGAACGAGAGCGATTTGTTGGGACCTGAGCTGAGACGAATCGAGCGCCGCCTTCAGCACGAACCTCTCGTCATGGGCGCCGACGGCAAAGCGCATCTCTTAGGCGATCTGTGGCAGGATCTGCGTTATGGCTTGCGCACGCTGCTGAAGAATCCCGGATTCACAACGGTCGCAGTCATTGCACTGGCGCTCGGCATCGGCGCCAACAGCGCGATCTTCAGCGTGGTTAACACAGTGTTGCTCCGCCCATTGCCGTATAAAAAGCCGGAGCGGCTGGTCATGGTTTGGGAGGACAACTCGAAACAAGGTTTTCCTCGCGACACTCCCTCGCCCGCCAACGTCATGGATTGGCGGGATCAGAATCACGTTTTCGAAAGCATGGCCGCGCTTGTCGAAAGCAGCTTTAATCTCACCGGCGCCGGCGATCCGGAGAGAATCGACGGACAGCGCGTATCAGCGAGCTTGTTTTCACTGCTCGGGGTAGAGCCGCAGTTCGGCCGCGGTTTTCGCGCCGAAGAAGATCAACCCGGCGGCAATCACGTCGTCATCCTCAGCCATGGATTGTGGCAACGACGGTTTGGTTCCGATCCCGGCATTATTGGGAAACCGATCAATTTGAACGGCGAGAGCTTCACCGTCGTAGCCGTAATGCCACGAACCTTTCAGGGATGAAACCGGGCGTGACCTTGGCACAGGCGCAAGCGGAGATGACAACCATCGCCACTCGCCTGCAACAGCAGTACCCCCAAACCAATACCAGCGTCGGCGCAGTCGTGACTCCCCTGCATGCGCACGTCGTCGGCGACATCAAACCGGCGCTGCTCGTTCTGCTCGGCGCGGTCGCGTTTGTCCTGCTCATTGCTTGCGCAAATGTTGCCAACCTTCTTTTGGCCCGCGCCGCAGTCCGGCAAAAGGAAATCGCATTGCGTCTTGCTCTCGGCGCCGGACGCGCGCGTTTGATCCGCCAATTTTTGACGGAGAGCGTTCTGCTCGCGGCTTTCGGCGGAGGCATCGGCTTGTTGTTGTCAGTCGTGGGACTGAGCGTCCTCAGGCGTTTCATTCCACCGAATATCTCGCAGGCCCAGGCAATCACGATCGATGCCAAGGTGCTGATCTTTACCGTCCTGGTGTCCCTCGTGACTGGGTTGATCTTCGGCCTCGCCCCCGCGACGCAGGCAGCAAATTTCAATTTGAACGACACGTTGAAAGAGAGCGGCCGCGACTCCGCCGCTGGAAGCCGCGGCAATCGCATCCGCGGACTGTTGGTCATCAGCGAGGTCGCGGTCTCATTTATTCTTTTGATCGGCGCCGGCCTGCTGATCAACAGCTTCCTGCGTCTGCGTAATGTCGATCCGGGCTTTCGCGCAGAGCGGGTGTTGACCATGAAAATCGTGCTCCCAGAAGTGCGGTATGCGGACAAAGAGCAACGCGGCGTTTTCTACCGTGAACTCATCCGCCGCGTCGAAACTCTGCCCGGCCTCATCTCTGCGGCGGTCGCAACCAATCTCCCCCTGACGGAAAGCGGCAATTCGGTCGGAGTAAGTATTGAAGGCCGGGCCGATCCCGCTCCGGACCGGGTGCCGATCGTGATAACGAGAATCGTCAGCCCGCGCTATTTCGAGACGATGGGAATTCCATTGTTAAAAGGGCGCGCCTTCACTGAAGAAGATAAAACGGAATCGCCGGCCGTGGTCGTGGTGAGTGAGACGACCGCTCGCAGTTTTTGGCCGGGTGAAGATGCGCTCGGCAAGCACATCAAGATTGGCCCGAGCAATTCTGACAACCGATGGCTCAGGGTGGTCGGCGTAGTAAAGGATGTCCGGCAATTCGAACTGGTGGTTGAGCCAAAGCCGCAGATGTATCTGCCATTTACACAGGCCAATTTTTTTGAGCCGCGTGCGCTCGTCGTTAAAACAAATTTAGAGCCACTTAGTTTGGCCGCGACTGTGCGGAAGACGGTTTGGGAAATCGATAAAGACCAGCCCGTTTCCGATATTGCTTCGATGGAAACCATCGTCTCTGAGTCGGTCGCACGACAACGCTTCAGCATGCTTTTGTTAGGCATCTTCGCCGGCCTCGCGTTGGTGCTGGCCGCCGTTGGCATCTACGGGGTCATGAGTTACTCGGTCGCGCAACGCACCCGCGAAATCGGTATCCGCATGGCGCTGGGAGCGCAGAGAACGGATGTGTTGAAGTTGACCATTGGCCAGGGACTAAAACTCGTCCTGACCGGCGTCGTCATCGGTCTCGCCGCCGCTTTCGTGCTCACGCGCGTCATGTCGAGTCTGTTATTCGGGATCAGCGCGACCGATCCCATCACGTTCATCACGATCTCGCTCGTCCTCGTCAGCGTGGCAGTTCTCGCCAGCTATATTCCCGCTCTGCGTGCCACTCGCGTCGACCCAATGTTCGCGCTGCGATACCAGTAGCGATTACTTCGTAGTTGAGGCTTGAGCGCCTCTTTCAGGGCGACGGCGTGCCTCTCCAAACACAAGCCGAGAAAACTCGACTATATAAGGGTAACCCACGCAGTGACCAGATCTGCGGTAAGCCCGCGAGATTTTCGGCTTTCCCTGTTTACCCTTTTCGGCTTTTCTTTGCTTCAGGCTTATGAGCGACACCTACGTTCCGATGATCAGCTCCGGCGTTGCCGCGCCTCTGGCAGAAAGTCTCCCTGGAAGGCGCTGGTAAACTTGCGCCGGGCTATCCTAGCATAGGTCAAGGCTTTGATGCCATGACCTGCGCCGCGCTCGGGCTAGATGAACAGGCGGTCAAGGATTACATTGAGCCAAACAAACCGACCTACCCCAAGTTCGAAGCCTGGGTAGAGAAAAACGCAAAGTCGCTTACCCCGCAGGCGATCGAAAAGCATAACGCCGCGCTACGTGGTTATCATCACGATGCTGAAACGCGGCAGAGTATCTTGGGCATGCGGTATTTCCCCGACGACGCCTCCGCTCCAAGGGACGCCGTGACCCTGAATAATCTTGACGACTGGTATGAATTCCAGCAGGCGGTCCTGAAATAGAAGAAGGCAGAGATAAGAAACAGAACCTGGGAGACTCCGAACTCAGGAGGTTGAAGGGGCGTGCCGCCCGCGACGTTCCTTAACTCCAGCCGACGCGGCTGCCCCTACAGTTCGCCCACCGTCAGATTCGATGGTCCACAGACCGCCGCTACAGATCTGAGGCTGATACAGCCGCGACTGCAGTAAGGGGTCGTTGACGCGCATGGGCATGGCGTGGAATTTCCCAGATGTCGGGCCTGACTCAAACGACAGCAAGGTATGAATAAAACCGCGCAAGCGCCGCCTGTCTTCCGAAAGACGGCGGATACCTTCGCAGCGGGGGCAAAAACGCTCCCGCAACAATATTTCGTGTCGGAGAAGATCTTTGAAGAAGAACAAACGAAGATTTTTGCGCAGCACTGGGTATTAGTTGGGCACCAGAGTCAGATCGCTAAGGGTGGCGATTATTTCAGCGCGCAAGTAGCTGGCGAAAGTCTAATCACGGTGCGCGATCAACGATCGACAATTCGTGGGTTTTACAACGTTTGCCGACATCGCGGGACGCGGCTATGCGAAGACAACGGCGGGCAAGTCCGCGCGATTCAATGTCCATATCATGCCTGGACCTATGCGCTTGACGGTCGATTGATCGGAGCGCCGCATATGGACGAAGTTCCGGGTTTCGATAAGGCCGATTATTCTCTGCACGCCGTTAATCTTGCGCTTTGGGAGGGGTTCATATTTGTGAGCCTAGCGGAAAAGAGCGCCTCGACGAAGCGAGGCGGCTATATCTCCCTAGAGGAATGGTTCGCGCCACTAACCGGAAAATTTGCTCATTGGAACCTGCCAACGCTGCGCTCTGCCAAGCGAATCCAGTATGATGTCCGAGCCAATTGGAAATTGATCTTCGAAAATTATTCGGAGTGCTATCACTGCCCTGGCGTACATCCGGCGTTGTCAAAGCTGACGCCGTACGATTCAGCGGAGAACGATCTCAGCGAAGGGCCATTCCTTGGGGGGTTCATGAGAATCACGAAAGGCAAAAGTCTTAGCATGAGCGGCAATGCCTGCGCGTTGCCTGTGGGAGATCTGCGGGCTGAGGACCATACGCGGGTGTTCTATTATTCCATTTTCCCGAACATGTTGCTCAGCCTGCATCCGGATTATGTCATGGTGCATCAGATCTGGCCGGAGTCGCCGGAACGGACGCGCATTTTATGCGATTGGTTCTTCCATCCGGAGGCAGCCGCGGTCAGCGACCCCAGCTACAACCCGGAGGACGCAATCGAATTTTGGGATATGACCAATCGACAGGACTGGCACGTCTGCGAATTGAGCCAGCAAGGAATTGCATCGCGTGCGTATGAACCCGGCCCGTACTCGCCACGAGAAAGTATCCCCGCGGCATGGGATCGTGAATACCTGCGAAGCCTGAAAGATTAATCAGGAAAGCAAGAGGCCGGGAAAAGGTCCTCGAATCTTCGCTGCTAGCTCCTAGTCCAGACCCGCGTCCCACTACTTCGATTGTCAAGCGACGGACAGGATTCCTCAAAAGAGTTACATGTTACAACCGACTGTGGTGGCAGGCGTGTCGCCTGCAAGATTCACAACTGTCGCTAGCAGGGGTGCTCCTACAACTTCAGTTTCCGCGTCTGCGAGTCAATAAATGAATCTCGGCATTCACGTAAGAATAGGAAAGGAGAAACGAAGAGCTTAAATTTCCTGGTTTCCTGCTTTCCTTATTCAAATCTGGATTTTGCCTTTTCGCCTTCCAGTTTACTGCGTTCATCCGCATTGACGGGGATACAAGCGGCGTTGACCATTGCCACATGCCGCCGCTGACTTACGCGAACT